>JAURJO010000503.1 GCA_030832235.1 Verrucomicrobiota bacterium | reverse complement strand
GCTCCGCGCCGAGGCCCGCCGCCTCGCGCCCGGTGCAGTGATCGGCCGCACGCATCTCTATTCCGCGGGCAACCGCTCCTTCTGGAGCGAGACCGTCGCGACGTTCACGGATTGCGGGCGCACGTTTTCAGCCGACGATTCACATCCCGTGCTCGAGCTCGCGACCGGCGGGCAGCCGGGCCTCGTGTTGCACGGCGGAACCGGATCGTTTGTCGCCGCGCGGGCGCCCGATGGTTCCATCCATTACGCCGGCGGGATTGGCTGGCGTTTCGGCGATCCGGGCAGCGGCTACGATCTTGGTCGCCGCGCGATCGGCCGCGCCCTGCTCGAGCTGCAGGGCTGGTCCGCCCCGACCGCGCTCTCATCTCTCGTGCGCGCTCACGCTGGGCTGGGAGCCGCGGCCGACGCCGCGACCCTGACGCGGCATTTCTACCAGCACGCCGAGCCCAACCAGCTCATCGCCGGCCTCGCGCCCGGGCTGCTCGGTCTTGCGACGGAGGGTGACGTCGAGGCGCGGCGGATCGTCAGTGACTCGGTTGGCGAACTCCTCGTGCTGGCGCTGCGCGTCGTGACCCGTCTGTTCCCCGGGGTGACTCCCGCGACGCTCGCCGCTGGAATCAGCGGTCCGATCCTCACGCACGCCGCGTTGGCATCGTTTTGGTCCGCGGGCTGTCCGTTACGCGTCACACCCGTGACCGGCGCCCCGATTGAAGGCGTCCGCCGGCTGGTTGCGCGCGCCGATGGCGCGCGAGGCTAGAGGCGAGGGGCGAGGGGCAGTCGCCATGAAAGACACGAACGGCACGAAATCGTAGGTGGGCCCACGGAATACTCGGAAGGCGCGGAAAATTGCTGAGCTCGGGGCTCGGTGGGTTGAAACATCTGTGCTATCCGAGTGATCTGTGGTTAAAAACAGGGGTGTTTCACCACGGAGTCACCGAGGCACGGAGGGGAGGAAGACGCGGTATCTTTAGCCTCGTGCGCCTCTTCGCGGCCGATTCAGCGCTTGGCCGCAAAAAGGCTCAAGGCGCGCAGGATAGGTGCGAAGGCGTGGGAGATGTGGGAGACGGGGGGGACTGGGGTTCACCACGAAATACACCAAAGACACGAAACAGGAGGTGGGCCCACGGAACACTCGGAACCCCCAGAAAAACCACTGAACCCGGGCTCGGTGGTTTGAACCATCCGCGCCATCTGCGAAATCCGCGGTTAAAAATTCAGGCGAGTTTCACCACGGAGTCGCCGAGTCACGGAGGAAGGAAGAATTGGGAGACAGGTGAGACACACGCACGCATCATTCGTGTCTGTTCATGTCCATTCGAGGTTGGCGCCTCGCGGAGCAAGCAAGCGCCAGCATCATCCGTGTGAATCCGCGTCCATCCGTGGTTGCCCCGGTTCGGGTGGCTCGAACCCGCCTCGTGCGCCTCTTCGCGGCCATCGTGGCGGCCGGCGGCTCCGTCAGACTTTTTCGTCGACCACGGGATTCGTCAGCTCGCCGATGTTCTCGATGTCGATCGTCGCGGAGTCCCCCGACTTCAGCCAGACCGGCGGGTTGCGGGCAAAGCCGACGCCGTGCGGGGTTCCGGTGAGGATCACCGTGCCCGGCAGGAGGGTTTTACTGGCGCTCAGAAAGGCGATGATGGCGGGCACATCGAAGATCATGTCGTCGGTGCTCCAATCCTGCATGACCTCGCCGTTGAGCACGGTGCGGATGCGCAGTTGGTTGGGATTCGGGATCTCGTCGCGCGTCACGAGCACGGGCCCGAGCGGGCAAAACGTGTCGAAGCCCTTGCCCTGGCACCATTGTCCGCCGCCGCCGTCGCGTTGCCAGTCGCGGGCGGAGACATCGTTGGCGCACGTGTAGCCGAGGACGTACTCGAGGGCTCGTTCGCGCGGGACGTTTTTGGCGGCGCGACCGATGACGACCGCGAGCTCGCACTCGTAGTCGACCTTGTGGCTGGGAAGGGCGCGGGGCAGTTCGATGGGATCGCCCGGGTGCTGCACGGCGGCGGTGTTCTTCATGAACAGCACTGGGTGGGGAGGGAGCGGGCTGTTGCTCTCGGCGGCGTGGCGCCGGTAGTTGAGCCCGATGCACAGGAGATTGGCCGGCGCGACGGGGGCGAGGAGCTTGCCCGGCTTGAAAGCAGGTCCGGAGACCGAGAAATCGCCGTAAAGGTCGCCGGTGAGGGCGCGTGCAGTGCCGTCGGGCTGCAACACGGCGTGAGCGGGTCCGGCCGGGGTGAGGTGTCGGATAATCTTCACGGCGAAAATTGGCGTGATGCGCCTCCCGCGAGGCGAGCGGATTCAGCGAGGGGTGGAGGGACCAAGGGACTAAGCGACGAAGGGACGTGGGACTGAGGTGGTGCGCCGCGGATTTACCGGCGCGGCTCCACCGCAACCGAAGCATCGTTCAGATTGGCTTCCGAATCGCTCCGCGAGGGGACAACCACGGATGAACACGAAGCGACACGGATAGATGAGTTTCTTTTGTAGCCGCGGCCGCCCGCCGCGGACGATGCTGAAACCGCGACGGCCAGGGGCGTTTTGGAATGCTTCGGACTTTGGCCGTGGATTTCGCTGATGGCGCAGCCAGGGCTAGCGCCTGCTCGAGGAGCCCATCGTCCCTTGGTCCTTTTGTCCCTTGGTCCATCGGACCCTCCAACTCCCGGTCCTTCCGCCGGGGCATGAGTCACTCGTCGTAGTAGGTGCGGAGGAAAAAGGTGCGCCAGGTGAGTATCGAGGAGAACGCGCCCATGGCGGCGATTGCCAAGGTGAAGGGCAGGGGGTTGCCGGGGCCCGCGCGCACGGCGACGGTGCCGCCGGTGAGATTGAGGGCGCCCATCAGGATCCAATAGTGCCGGAGCTGGCGCCGCCGCTTGGAATCGTCGAGCGGGCCGGTTTCGAACAGCCCTGCTTTTTCCTGCCGTGCTTGATCCGCGCGCATCACGCCGCGCACTTCGTTGTCGCGGTCGCGTTCACGATTCACGCCGGTGACTGGCACGCCGCGCACTGCGTCCTGGAGTATGTCGCGCAGATCAACTTTTCCGCTCTCCGGCGTCTCGGGCCCCGGATCCGGTCGAGCGTCGACCTGTGGTGCGGGAGGCGACGTCCGTTCGTTCACCACTTCGAATTCCGTCGGCTTGAAGCGTAACGGTCGGCGTGGCGTTTCCGGCTCATCGGGCATGGAGGGAGCGTGCCGTCCGATGCGCGCAGCGTAAAGCGCGCGGGTGGCACCGGCCGTAACGGCGTGGCGCCGCGAGGCGTCGATTGACGCGGCGGTTGGTGCCGCCGAGCATCTCACCTTCGCCCCTCCCTGCCGCCCGTGCGCCCCGCTGTTTCCTTTGTCGTCTTGTCCGCCCTCTCCGCGTCCGTGTTGGCCGCGGCGCCCGCGAAGTCCGGCGTCGCCTTGCCGGCGCCCGCGCGGGCATTTCTCGAGCAACACTGCGCTTCGTGCCACGATGCGGTGGAGAAAAAAGGGGACCTCGATCTGGACGCGCTGGCGTTTAGTCCGGCGGATCCGCGGAACCTCGCCTGCTGGGTGAAGCTGCACGACCGGGTGGCGTCCGGTGAGATGCCGCCGGCGAAGAGACCGCGGCCGGGCGCGGACGAGTTGCAGGTATTCCTCGGCGCCATCTCGTCGGAG
>JAURJO010000502.1 GCA_030832235.1 Verrucomicrobiota bacterium | reverse complement strand
GGGTAAACGCCCGCGCGGTGCCCGCACTGCGCGAGAAAGGCGGCAGCCTCCTCGCGGTCGGCGTGACGGGTGCCAGCGGGGTTTTCGCCGCAGGGGACATCGTGAATATCTCGGGGCCGGACGGCGCCGTCTTCGCCCGCGGCAAGGCTACCTTCTCCAGCGAGGACATACCCGCCCTTTCCGGTCTGCAGAGCAACGAAGTCGCCGCGCTCCATCCCGGCCGCCGCCGCCTAGAGGTCGTGCATCGCAACGATCTCGTGTTGATCTGATCAGCGACGCGCCCCCAGGGCGGCAACGCCTGCGGATGTAATTGCGCTCGCCGGCCTCCGCCGCCCGCGCACGTTTTCACCCATGAGCACGCCCCCGCTCCCCCGTCGCCGTTTCCTCACCGCCGCCGCCACCGGCGCCGCCCTCGCCGGTCCCGCTTCCCGCGCGGCGACGTCGGGCGCGCCGGCCGTGCCGCCGATGCTGATGAAGGCCGGCCACCAGCACGACCATTCCACACCGACGCTCCAGGCCCTCGCCGCCTTCGGCGTGAGCCACATCTGCAGCGGGAAGTTGTCGCGGGAGGTCGACAAGGACTGGACCGTCGACGCGCTGACGCGGCTGCGCCGCCACGTCGAATCGTTCGGAATCAAACTGGAGTGCGTACCGCTGCCGATGAGTTCCAGCGATATCCTGCGCGCAGAGCACCCCGAGATCCTGCTCGGACGCGAGCCGGAGCGGGAGCGCGCGATCGAGGGCATTCGCACCATGATCCGGAACTGCGGCAAGGCCGGCATTCCGATGGTGAAGTACAACCTCACGTTTATCGGCGTCGTGCGCAGCCCGCAGACGATCGGCCGCGGAGGCGCGAAGCTCAGCACCTTCCGCTACGCGGAACTCACCCCGCAACCGGAGTTCCCCGGCGCCGGCCGCATCACCGAGGAAATCTACTGGGACCGGATCGGATACTTCCTGAAAAAAGTCGTGCCGGTAGCCGAGGAGGCGGGCGTACGCCTCGCCTGCCACCCGCAGGATCCCGGCTTCCCCCGCGGCACGGGCTGGCGCGGCGTCGAGACCGTCCTCGGTTCACCCGACGGCCTGCGCCGTTTCGTCGAGACCAGCCCGAGCCCGAACCACGGCCTGAATTTCTGCCAGGGCACGATCAGCGAGATGCTCCGGAAACCGAACGACGAGATCCATGACATCATCCGCGACTTCGGACGCCGCCGGAAAATCTTCATGGTCCACTTCCGCAACATCCGCGGCGGCTGGCTCGACTTCCAGGAGACGTTCCCCGACGACGGCGATGTCGACATGATGCGCGCGCTGCGCGCCTACCGCGAGGTCGGTTTCGACGGGATGGTACTGCCCGATCATGTCCCCGAGGTCGCCGGAGACCCCACGCGCCAGAAGTCCTTCGCCTTCTGCTTCGGCTACATCCAGGCGCTGCTGGAGCAATTGCGCCGCGAATCGCAGGCTGCGTCGCGGGCCTGAAACGCGTCCGCGCACGGATCGCGATGGCCGCTAAAAAAATCCCGGGAAATAGCTATTGACGGAACCCACTGCGCCCCTACTTCTTGCCGCTCTCTCGCGGGCGTAGCTCAGTTGGTAGAGCACCACCTTGCCAAGGTGGACGTCGAGAGTTCGAGTCTCTTCGCCCGCTCCATTTCCAAGCAAAGTCCCGCCGCCCGAAAGGGTTGCGGGACTTTGCTTTTCCGGACGGCGTCCCCGATGAGACAGGGCGATCGGGGCTCCCTCCGATGGGGGTCAGGGCGTTCAATGTTCACGTCCCCTCGGAAACATGGAACGCCCTGACCCCATCGGCAGATCTCCCGGAGATCGCCGTCCCTACCGCCAAAGCGGCCCCGGTCGCGAACCGAATGAGGGAGCCGAGCAGCTCAGAACCTGAAGGTATTGGTGACAAACCACTGCCGATCCGGCGGAATTCGGACGATGGCAGGACGGCCGTCGGGATTCGTGGTCACGGGGATGAGGGCGTCGGATCCAATGAGGTTTCGGATATTCAACTGCACGCGCCATTCCACGCGGTCGTTGAAAAGCCGCCGCGGATGTTTGTAGCTGAGCCAGCCGTCACCGTTGAATTCGGGATCGCCGAAGTAGGGATGCGCAAGGTCGGGCTGGATGACGCCGGCCCCATCGATGTAATTGGGGTACCCGTTGGCGACCTTGGATTGCCAGCGGGCGCCGGCTCCGACCCCCCAGCCGCGGAGGCGGCCGGTGAAGTCATAGCTCACGACGGCGTTGATGCGCCATTCGCGCTGCTCGAGCGATTTGGTGCCCTCCTTCGCCACCTCCGCGGCGATGGGACGGGTGACGGTGTTCTCGAACCGGGACCAGTGGGAGTTGGTCTCCCCGAGCGTGGGGCTATCGAAGACATTTCGCATCGGGGACTTGTCGATATTGGCCCGCATCTCGGCGGCGAACTTGCGCAGCTCAGGGGCGATGTTGGACTTGATGGTGTTTTGCTGGGCGACGTTGAACGACACCCGCAGGCCGCGCGCGGGGTTTCCCGTGAGATCAAGTTCCCATCCCTTGGCCACGAACGACGAAGTGCCGACCGCGCCGGCGATCGGGTTTCCCACGAAACGGCGGACACCGTTGAGCGTCTCAATGCGCAGATTGCGCACGCTCCGCGTGGGCTCCGGCAGGAACTTGATGATTTCCTGGTAAGCCTGGGCGTAGGAGGAAACCCCGGCCTGGGTGAGGCCGACCTGCTCGAGCGTGAAACCGGAGGTCTCGGCATCCAGCAGACGCTGGAGGGACAAGGTCTCGTGGCTTCCGAGAATGGTGTTCACCGCCCCTTGCAACGCCGGGTTGGTGAAGCCGGAACCCGCGGTCTCGAAGTGGTTCACGCGCGCTGAAACCTTGCCGCTGAAAAGCTCGAACATGAATCCGTACTCCTTGGTCGTGCCCGTGGGGGCGGACTGGAGGTTGTTGTAAACATCCCGGCGCACGCCGACCGGGCTGAAGTTTTCCGAGCGGTTGGCAAAGAAACGCAGATCGGCGCCGAACGGCAGCCGCCCGATGAGTTTCTGCGGATAGCGGCCGACGACGCTCCAGGTGAGGGTGTTACCCTTGGCAAGATCGGACGGTTCGCTCCTCAAGCGAACAGCGCGGGGATCGAAATCCCCCGACAGCAGCCGATCACTGGTGAGCGGATCGAGGTCATTGTTGAGGTCGACGCGTTCGTAGGTTTTCTGCTCGTCGCGACGCAGGCCGGCGATCGTCACGACGTGGCTGTCGAGCAGAAAGCTCTGCAGGCTGGCGACCGACGACTTGATCTCGCGCCGCCCGATGTTGCCGCTGCGGAGAAAGCGGCGAATGTCGATGGTCGTGTTGCGCACGGTGCGACTGGCAGCCGGAAGCACGTTGGGATCGAAATAGAACATCTCGAAACGATCGCCGGCGCGCGGCAGCGCCACATCGGGGACGGCGGTCAGTCGCACGTCGGCCGCGCTCGGGGT
>JAURJO010000501.1 GCA_030832235.1 Verrucomicrobiota bacterium | reverse complement strand
GGTTCCGTTGGCCGCTCCGGCTCCGCTGGAGACTTCCGCGTCGGTCCCTTCCCCGGGAATTCCCGCGCCCGCGGTGTCTCCGGAGTCGGTGTCGCCACCCGCCATTACGCCGCCTCCTGCACCTCCTGTGTCGCCCGCACCCCGTGCGCGTCTGACCCGCCGTCTGGGTGCGCTCGCCATCGACGCGCTGCTCGTCGGCATGGTGCTCTCGTTGCTCGGCAACCTGCGGCGTCACGGCGTCGCGGTGGACTTCGGTGGCGGAGGCCTGTTGCTGGCGCTCGCCGTGTACGGGGCGGTGCTCTGGAAACTACGCGGTGCGACCGTTGGGGGCATCGTGTGCGGGTTGCAGGTGGTGCGGGCCGACGGCCGCGCCATGGATTGGGCCACGGTGATCGTGCGCGCGCTCGCCTGCTTCCTGTCGCTCGCCCCGCTCGGACTCGGATTCCTCTGGGCGGCGTTCGACTCCGACAAACAAACCTGGCACGACAAGATCGCTGGCACCGTGGTTGTCCTTCCGTCCAAACCCGCGCCCCTCGTGTGACCCGTGGCGTTGCGGGACAGGGCGGACGAGCCTCAGCGGGTGAGGTCCCTGAGGTCGGCCGGGGTGTCGAGGTCCCGGGCGAGTTCCGGCAGGTCCACCGCGGCCACCTGGGCGGGGTCGGCGTTGAGGAGGTCACGGGCGCCTTCCTCGCCGGTCAGGGCGGTTAGCGCGGCGAAATGGCCGCGGGCGAAGAGCGCCGGCGCGCCGAGTCGACCGGCGTAGCGCGCGGCGACAATGCCCCGGCCGGTGGCACGGTGCGCCGCGAGGAGGCTTTCGACGGTCGCGGGGGAGAAGCCCGGCTGGTCGCAGAGGGCGAGCACCGCGGCGTCGAGCTTGCGAGAAAACTGGCGGAGCGCGCCGACGCCCTCGCGGATCGATGACGCCATACCTTCGGGCCACGCCGGGTTCTCGATGACCAGCACCGGCAGATGCGCGATGACCGGACGGATCGCCGCCGCGTTGGCGCCAAGCACCACCACCACCGGCCACACGGGGGCGGCGAGCGCGGCCTCGATCGCCCGCACGAGCAGCGGGCTGCCGTCGATCTCGATCAGCTGCTTCGGCGAACCCATTCGCCGCGAGGCGCCGGCGGCAAGGATCACCAATCCGCAACGGGGAGGGGGGGATGACTCGGCGTCGGGCGACATTTTCAGAGGTCCGTGTGGATCGGACTCTCGCGCAGGCGCAAAGGACGCGCGTCGCGGCCGCGCAGCACGGCGAGGATCTCCGCTACGATCGCGTGCGCGACTTCCGGGGGAGCCTCGGCGCCGAGATCAAGACCGACGGGCGCGTGCAGCGAGGCGCGTTCCTTGGCGGAGATCGAACATCCCTCCGCGCTGAGGTCCGCGAGAACGCGCTCCGCGCGTTTTCGCGGACCGAGCAGTCCGACATAGCTCAGCCTGCGCGGCAGCAAGTCGCGCAGGATGGGCACGTCGTGCACGTAGTGGTGGGTCATCACGACCGCGACGCCGCCATCGGCGGCGGATGAAGGTCGTGCCGGCGGGCCGAAGACGCGCGTCACGAGAGTGTCCGCCGGCCCGGATTCACGGATGGCGGCCCAGGGAAAGCGTTCCGCGGTGATAAGCGCGGAACGCGGATCGGCCACGACGACGCGCCAGCCGAGACCGTGCGCGATCCTCGCCAGTGGGATCGCGTCGTCGCCGGCGCCGAAGATTGCGAGACACGGTGGTGGGGTGAATTCCTGCGCGAAGACGCCGGGTTTATCGAGGGGCGCGCCGGAGTCGGGCAGGCGCGTGCCCCAGTCGGATGGGGCACCGTGCTCGTGGTTGACGACAAGTTGCACGCGGGTGCGGCGCTCCGCAGCGGAGGCGACGGCCGCGGCCCACGCGGGCGGAGTCGGCACCGGTTCGATCAGCACGCGCACGACGCCGTGGCAGCCGAGTCCCACGCCCCAAACCAGATCGTTCTCGGCGGTGGTGTCGTAAACCGCGGCCTCGGCCACGCCGGAGGCGCGGACGCGCTCCGCGCGCGCGAGGATATCCTCCTCGAGGCAGCCGCCGCTCACTGAGCCGAGACGGGAGCCGTCGGCGCGTACGAGGAGGCGCGCACCGGGGCGACGGTAGGACGAGCCCGCGACCGAGACGAGCGTCGCCAAAACCGCCGGGGTGGATCCCGGCCGGGTCAGCGCCTCGGCGATGAGCTGCAGTTCGTGCACGATCGCGCAGCAAAACCGGCGCGGCGTGTTTGGCGAGCCGGCGCTGCCTTTCGGGCAGCGTCACTTCGACGGTGTACCGGCCTTCGGCAGGAGAGGAACGCGGGCGACCGGCCGCGGGCCCGTGGGGCGGCCCTCGATTTGCGCGGCGAGCCAGTCCAGACCGTCCAGGTTGTCGCGCAGGCGCAGTTCGACGTCGTCCTGTGTGTGGCCGATGATGCCGACGGGACCGCGGTAACCGGAATCGGTGGCGACACGCAGGAGCGCGGCGTCGAGTTCGCCCTGTCCGAGGGGGAAGATCTTCATCTCCCGGCGGTCACCGTCGCGCATCATGCCGTTGAGGTTGAGGCAGAGCAGGTGGGGTTTCATGGCGGCGAGGGCCGCGGCCAGCCGATCGACGTGTGCGTGGCCGTGGTGGAAATTGTAGACGATGCCGACGTGATCGGCGCCGTGGACGCGGCGCAGGTGCTCGCAGACGGCGACGAGGTTCTCCGGTTCCCCGCCCCAGCCGCCGTGGTTGTAGAGTCCGAAGCGGGAGCCGAGTTCGCGGGCCCGTTTCACCGCGGGAAGGAGCCGGGCCGTGGCGGCGGCGACGCGTTGCTCCTGAGTCGCAGCCTCCGGACTGGGAGCCGTCTGCCAGATCTGCGGTTGAAGGTTGTACTTCGCAAAAAGCCGGAACGCCTCGTCGTGGGTGTTCCAGAAGGCGAAGAACTCGAGGCCGTTGCGCCGGTACTCGAGAATCTCGCGCTCGAAGTCGGCCACGTGCTCGGCGCGCCAGTCGTACGCGACCTTGGTGATACCGAGAGAGCGTACCATCTCGGCGCGCGCGGCCGGGGTGCGTTTCACTCCGTCGAACGGCACGATACACCACGCGACGGTGTTCGCGCGGTTGAAAGGAGGGGCGTTGTCGGCGGCACGTGCGGCGGCCGGCAAGGACGCGAACAGGGTGAGGGCGACGCGGAGGAGGCTCATGGTGGGGCGGGGTTTCTGTTTACCTCGAGGGTCGGCGAGCGGGTGGCAAGGGCGGTGATCGCGGCCTGTTGCGGCTGCGGCCGCCAGCCGCGGACCATGCGGAGGTCATGACGGCCGATGGTGGTTCCGAACGCGGCGGATTTGAACCGCAGGTTTCTCGGATCGCGCGGATGCAATAGACGCTGGCGTGATCAACGGGAGTCGTGCCGAAAAAAACGCGGGTTCGGCCACAGCAACACGGATTTCACGGATGAAGTACGGGTCCCAGTCCCCCCGAACTTCCCGGACTTCCGTTCAAGCTCTCGTTTGCGCCTCTTCGCGGCCAATCGGGGAACTGCCGCAAAAAACCGCCGGAGGCGCCAAGGGAGAAGTCGTAGCGGCGAGGCTTTTATCGAAAAATGCGCGGTCCCTTTGAAATTCCGTCGCTTCCGGCTACGGATATCGACCCCATGCTTCCCGAAGTCCTCCAAGATCGTGCTGCCCTCTATGTTTCGGGCGCGATGAACGCCGATGAGCGCTCAAACTTCGAACTCGTGCTGGAGTTCCACCACGAGCTCAAGGCCCACGTCGAAAGGCTCACCAAGCTCGGCATCGTGATGCTCGCGGCGCGCGACGCCGAACACATGGCACCGCCGCCGGAGCTACGTAATCGTTTGCTGGTTGCGCTGGAGTCCCGGGAGCAGCAGGCGGGGCCCGAGGTCCTCGTCGTGGCCGGTCCGGACTGCCGGGTACAGCAGGTGAATTCGGCGTTTTTCGAGATGTGCGGCTACACGATCGACGATGTCCGCGGCCGGAAACCGAGCGAGGTCCTGCAGGGACCCGAGACGGAGAAGGCGGCGATCGATCGGATCCGAGGGGCGTTGCGGGATCGCACGCCGTGCACCGAGACCCTCATTAATTACCACCGCGATGGATCGCGGTACCGGGTCCGGCTTTCGATCACGCCGATCCTCGACGACGCCGGCGAACCCCTGTGGTTCGTGGCCAAGGAGCGGAAACTCGAGGCGCTCTGAGTTGTCACGGTCGGTCCGCGTCGTAGCGGCCACGTTCCGTTGCCCCTCTCCATGGGGTCAGGGCGTTCGATGTTCACGTCCTCTCTTTGATCCTGCGGAAATGAAACATGGAACGTCCGTACCCCATCGAGGCGGGGATCGATCAGACGATCTTTGTTGGGCGCGGGGTGAGCGCGCGGACGGCTTCGGCGTAGCGGGCTCCGCAGGCGGCGCCGCGGTAGCGGGCGAGGGTGGCCTTGGCGGTGACGGCGGCGTCGAGCGCGTTCTCG
>JAURJO010000500.1 GCA_030832235.1 Verrucomicrobiota bacterium | reverse complement strand
CGCGTTTTGGAATCCGTCGACCGATGTTGTGCCCGGCAGCCCGCGCACGTTGAAGGTTATCCCTTGGTCGCCGAACATGTTGGCCTGCGCGCCGGCGCCGCCGGATTCGTCCCCGCCGACCGTGACTTCAGCATTAAGATCGTAGCGCAGCACTTCCTCCAACGAAGTGGCGGCGAGGTCGTCGAGCAGGTCGCGCGTGAAGACACTCACGGCGCCCGGCGTGTCGCGGAGCGCCGTGTTCAGGCGGCTGCCCTCCAGGTTGTTCGTGGCGGCGTAGCCGGTGTCGGCCTGTCCCGTCACGACAAACGGCGACAACTCGACCTTCTCGGCGGGCGGTTGGGAGGGGGCGGCGGCGAAGCCGGTCGCGGTGGCGACGACGGCGGTGCTCGCGATGAAGGCGCGCAGAGCGGAGTGCATAGGGCGGGGTGGCGGCACGGGTGGCCGCCGGGGTTGCGCGGAGTTCTGCGCTCCTCCGGCGGCCGCGTCAAAACCGGATGCTGAAAATGACCCCTAGCGCGCCCAAAAATCCCGTCGCTCCCCTCTGATCACGCAGGGCGTGACAAACGTGTAAGGATGCGGCCTCAGCGGCCGTTCACGTCCTTGGTGCGGGCGTCGAGGCCGAGCTCGCGGCGGGCGCCGCGGATGACGCGGTCCCAGTCGAGGGCCGGGCCGGGATCGATCTTGTTCGTCTGCACGTGGTAGTGGCCGAGCACCCCGGCGTAGGCCTTCCACGTCTCGTCGGGCAGCTTGGTGGTGACCAGTTTCCCCGCGGCGTCGCGCGGGTAGTCGCAGGGCATCTTGGGAAAAATCCTGCAGAGCGCGGCGGTGAGCTTTACCAGCGCGGCGTATTGCTCGGGGGTAAGGTCGTGCTGGACGAGATCCGTGCGCTGCACATTGCCCGCGACGCGTTCATCGCGGGCGGGGCGGCCGACGAAGCCCGGTACCTGCAGCATCGGGTCGCCGAGGCGCTCGGGGATCCGGATGTACGGGCGACCGGCCGCGTCCTTCGGGTACCATTCGTCGAGGACCTTGGTGTCCTTCGGCGGGTACGCGCCCATGTTGGCGATCTCGATGCCAATCGAGCGGTCGTTGGAGATCGTGGCGTGGCGGGCGCGCTCCTTCAGGTCGAGCGTCTGGTAGATCGTGCCGTCGATATCCAACATGAAGTGGACGCTGAGCCCGCGGTGGTCGTGAAGGACGTTGAAGCAGGATTTGCTGATGCCGCAGACGTCGTAGTGCAGGACGAACTGGTCGACGACGCGCTGGAGCAGCGGCAAGTCCCAGCCGCCGCCGCGCACGCGCTCGATTTCCGCGGGGGAGAGCGCCGCCGCGCGGATCCCGTAACGGTTGGGGGTACCGAGATTTTTCGCCGCGTCGGGCGTTTTTTCCCAGCTGGACTCCGCGTAGGGGGAGAAACGCCGCTCCACGCGGTAGGCGTCGTACCCACCCGGATCCATCCAGGTGACCACGCGCGTACCGGTGTGGAACAGCTGTCCCGCGACGATGATCTCGTCGCCCACGCGTTTGGCGGGAGTGCCGGGCTGGACGGTGACGCAGCCGGCGAGGATCAACAGGGCCGGGGTGGCGAGGAGTGCGGCGAATCGGAAGTGCGGCATGGGGGAGCAGTGACGATGCAGACGGAGCCGGCGCCGGCTCAATGGCGAAAGCCGTCCGGGAAACGGCTGGCTCCGCCAAGGGCGGCGGCTATCGGTCGGGCATGAGGAAACTTTTCCCGGCGGTGCTGTTGGCTTCCGCACTCATGGCCTCCGCAGCGGAGATGCCGCGCGTCCTGCTCGGCAGCGAGGTGCTGGCGGCGGGTGGATTCAAGGAACTCGCCGGCCGGCGCGTGGGGCTGATCACCAACCCTTCGGGCGTGAACCGCCGGCTTGAGAGCACGATCGAGGTCCTGCGCCGCGCGCCGGGCGTGAAGCTTGTGGCGCTGTTCGGTCCGGAGCACGGGATCTACGGTGACGTCCCGGCGGGCGACAAGGTCGAGAGCCGCACCGATGTCCGCACCGGCCTGCCGGTGCACTCCCTCTACGGTGCCACCCGCAAACCCACGGCCGCGATGCTGCGGGGCCTCGATGTGGTCGTGTACGATCTGCAGGACACCGGCGCCCGCTCGTACACGTTCATCAGCACGATGGGCCTCGCCATGGAGGCCTGCGCCGAAGCGGGGGTGGAGTTCATGGTGCTCGATCGGCCGAATCCGCTCGGCGGGATCCGCATCGAGGGACCGCGATTGCTGGATGAACGCCTCCGGTCCTTCGTGAGCCAGTGGGACGTGCCCTATGTGTACGGACTTACCTGCGGTGAACTCGCGCGGATGATCAACGGCCGCGGATGGCTTCGGAAGCCGTGCAAGCTGACGGTGATTCCGATGCGCGGTTGGCGGCGCGATATGGTGTGGCGCGACACCGGTCTGCCGTGGGTGCCGGCCTCGCCGCACATCCCGCACGGGGAGTCGCCGCTTTTCCAGGTAGCGACCGGTATGCTCGGGGAAATCGGCGGCGTGAGCATCGGGGTGGGGTACACGCTACCCTTCCAGACGATCGCGGCGCCGAAGGTGGACCCGCACGCGCTGGCCGCCGACCTGAACGCGCGCGGGATCGCCGGGGTGCATTTTCGTCCGCTCACGTACAAGCCGTATTACGGTGCGTTCAAGGACGAGGTGATCGGCGGCGTGCAGCTCCACTTCACGGATCCGGCGGGCGCACCGCTGACCGCGATCAATTACCACGCGCTCGAGGCACTGCGAAAAGTGGCGGGGCGGGATCTTTTCGCGGAGGCGGTGAAGGCGGGAAAGAAGTTCGACATGTTCGACAAGGTAAACGGCACGGCGGCGACGCGTGAAGCGCTGCAGGCTGGCCGTCCCGCAGCGGAGATCATCGCGGGCTGGCGCGCCGGCGAGGAAGCCTTCCGCCGCGAGCGGCAGCCGTACCTGTTGTACTGAGGTCGCACCGCCGTCACATCCTTTGCCGCGACCCGCGGTGGATGGGGCTGATCCGGCGTTCAGCGCGTCAGCTTCGAATTGTGCTTAAGAATGTAGGCGCCCCGCTGGTTTTCCCCGTCAAGCGGATCGCCTCCGAAGTGGTGTGTGAGCGAGTAATGCGCTCTGATCCATCCGAGTATTTGCGCTCCGCTTCCGTTG
>JAURJO010000499.1 GCA_030832235.1 Verrucomicrobiota bacterium | reverse complement strand
GCTCTGGGGTGCGATGCCGCCGGCCGTGTCCGTTACCTCGATCTCGGTTTCTTCCGCGGCGACGAGGCGGGCGGGCATCGGGTGTTGCTGCCGGGAAATCTGGAGCCGTTGGCGCGGTTGCGTCCTTCCACGTGCGACAAGCGCACCTTCGGACACGTCTTTATCATTGGAGGGTCAGCGGCTTTCCCCGGCTCGGTGCTCCTGGCCACGCTGGCGGCGCTGAAAAGCGGCGCGGGTCTGGTGACCGCCTTCGTGCCCGAGCCGCTGGTGCCGGCTTTCGCGGCGCAGGCGCCGGAGGCGATGTGGGTGGGGTGGCCCCTGACGCCCGGGGGCGGGATGGCCCTGGAAGGAGAACATCTGCTGCGGGAAAAACTGCCGCGCGCGACCGCGCTGGTGATGGGCCCCGGGCTAGGCCGCGACGCGGAAACCGCGGCTTTGGCCCGGTCGATCGCCGCCTCGTCGCCGGTTCCGCTTCTGCTCGATGCGGATGCGCTCACTCCCGAGGTGGTTTCGGCGACGCGCCAACCTTGCGTCCTGACGCCGCACGCGGGGGAGTTGGCCCGGATCGGTGGAGTGGACGCCGTGCCGGACCAAGGGGTCCTGGTCGCGAAGGGTCGGGCGACGCGAATCGCGCATGCTGGCGTGATCTACGAAAGTTGCGCCGGCGGCCCGGTGCTGGCGCGCGGCGGCAGCGGGGATTTGCTGGCGGGCCTGATCGGAGGGCTGCTGGCGCAAACTCCGGCGGACCCGCTCGGCGCGGCCTGCCGCGGGGTGATTTGGCAAGGGATTGCGGCCGACCGCCTGGCGCGGGCGTCTGGTCAAACCGCGGTGCGGATCTCGGAGTTGCTGGATCACCTCTCCCTGCCGGTCGTGCCGAGTGATAAAACCACGGATGGCCTCTCTACTCGTTCGTAATCGAAGCATCGTTCGGGATGACTAGCCTCTCGAGGCCGCTTGGCGTTTCTGAACAGCTCCGCGAGGGGGCAACCACGGATGGACACGAATCGACACGGATGAGGAGGCCACCACCAAACGCACCAAAGACCCGAAAGGGATCGGGGCGCCGCGGCACGATCTCCTGTAGCCGGGGTCCGGCGACCCCGGCCTACGCCAAAACCACGCCGGACGAAGGCTGTTCCGAAATGCTCCACGATTTTACCGCGGCTTTCGCGGAAGGCGGAGACGGGGGTTAAGCCACCCCGAACTTCCCGGCCTTCTGTTCAAAACGAGGCCGATCGGCGTTTTCGACCAGCTCCGCGAGGGCACCACCACGGATGGGCACGAATGGACACGGATGAGCGGGGCTTGGTGTAGCCGCGGCCGCCCGCCGCGGACTGTGCTGGAACCGCGACGGCCGACTCGTCCTCCGTCAGTGTCTTCCGTCAGTGTCCTCCGCCGGGCCTACGGAGGAAAGAAACGGAAGACAGGGTGCAGGGTACGAAGCGAGAGGGAGTGAGGGGGATTGTCGTAGGGAATTCCTACCCATCCGAGGGAACCCGCCTTTTCCGAGCCTACGGCGGGTAAACACCCTCGGCTACATCGCACGCGTTTCGTGACGAACGTCGGTCTGGTATTTCCGAACGAAGAGCATCCGGTGTAGCCGCGGCCGCTCGCCGCGGATCATGCTGAAACCGTGACGGCTGAACGCGGTTTGGAGGGGGCCCAAATTCCCAGACTTCCTGCCCCGATCGGCCCACGCTCCGTTTCCTCAGTTGTCTACGGTATGTGCTCGGAACTGAAGCCTCGTACCTGTTTTCGGGGTGAGGCGCGGATTGGGTGTGCGTGCGCACCGCGGACAATTGCTTCCGTCGATCATGTCCACTGCCGCTATCACGGAGCTTCAGGCCTTCCTGATTCTCAACGCCCTGCCGAATATCGGCCCGGTCACGCTCAACCGCCTGCTGGCGGAACTCGGCGGCGACCCGCGGGCGGTTCTGTCCGCAGACCGCCGGCGGTTGGAGGCTGTTCGCGGCGTGGGCCCGGTGATCGCGACGACACTGACGGAGTGGCGGGCGCACTTTGATCTCGCTCGTGAGGAGCAGCGGTTGGCGACGACCGGGACGGACTTCATCGCGGGGGCCGACCCTGCCTACCCACGGTACTTGCGCGAGATCCACGATCCTCCGATCGGGTTGTACCGTCTTGGTCGTTACGACTTTGCGGCACCTTGCGTGGCGATCGTGGGCTCACGGCGCACGACGCTCTACGGGTTGTCCACCGCCCGCCGGTTCGCAAGCGAGCTGGTGCGTCTGGGGTTCTGCGTCGTCAGCGGGCTGGCGCGCGGGATCGACACGGCAGCGCACGAGGGCGCCCTGGAGGCGGGTGGACGCACTGCGGCGGTACTGGGGTGTGGGGCTGACATCATTTACCCGCCGGAGAACCTCGGTCTTCTCCGGCGGATCGCGGAAAGCGGGGCTGTGCTCACCGAGTTTCCGTTCGGTCGCAGGGCGGATCGTCAGTCGTTCGCCATGCGCAACCGGATCGTGTCCGGCATGTCGCAGGCCACGATCGTCATCGAGAGCGACGTCGATGGCGGCGCGATGATCACGGCGCGTTTCGCCGGGGAGCAGGGCCGGATGCTCTTCGCCGTGCCGGGACGCATCGACCAGCCGACGAGCGCCGGTTGCCACCAGTTGATCCGCGACGGCGCGACGCTCATCACGAGCATCGACGACCTGCTCAATGAGCTGAGTTACCTCGACGGCCTGCGTCCGGCTCCGGTCGCCGCGAAGCCGGCGGAGGTTGCCGCCGGCCGGCCGGCCAACCTTAAGCCGGAGGAGGGGCGCGTGCTGGCCTGCTTCGACGGCGGCTCGATCCTTGCGCCCGATCACGTGGGCGAGCTCGCCCGGCTCGGTCCGGCCGAGGTCTCCGCCGCGCTCATGATGCTCGAGATCCGCCGTCTTCTCAACAAACGCCCCGACGGCCGTTACGAGGCGACGCCAGTTTGAGGCGCCGTCGCGGTGTCAACCGCGGCGGGATTTTGAGTTGGACCGCCGTCGGTGGCGGGGGCTTGTTGCCCCGATGAACATCCGCGCTTTCGCCGTCGCCCTGTTATTGATGACTCCGCTGGTCGCCGCCGAGGGCGGCCGGCGCGCCGTTACCCACGAGGATGTCTGGTTGATGCGACGCGTCGGCGCGCCGACCCCTAGTCCCGACGGGAAGCGGGTGGTGTTTTCGGTGACGATGCCGGCTTACGAGGCGAAGGCGCAGACGTCGGACCTCTGGCTGGCGCCGGTCGACGCATCGGCAGAGCCGCGGCAGATCACGCACGACAAGGTCCCGGAGAGTGGAGTTGCGTGGAGCCCCGACTCAACGCGGATCGCTTTTTCCGCCAAGCGCGAGGGTGACGAGGCCGCGCAGATCTATGTGATCGACCTTGCCGGAGGCGGGGAGGCGCAGCGGATCACGGATGTCGTGACGGGCGCCCGCCAGCCGCGGTGGAGTCCGGACGGCACGAAGCTGCTCTTCGTCAGCGAGGTCTACCCCGGTGCCATGGACGAGGAGGCCAACCGCAAGTCGGCCAAGGCGGTGAAGGAGCGGAAGCACACCGCGCGCGTCTATGATTCTTTCCCGATCAAGTATTGGGACCGGTGGCTGGACGAACGAAAGGGGCACTTGCTGGTGCAGGAGGCGAAACCCGGCGCCAAGGCGCGCGACCTGCTGGCGGGGACGAAGCTGGCAGCGGAGCCCGGCTTTGGCGGAAGGCAGGGTGATGCCGGCGAGGATCTGCCGGCGGCGTGGACGCCCGACGGCGGCTCGGTGGTCTTCGTAGCGACGACGGCGCGCAACCGCGGTGCCTACGCCAGCGTGTCGGCGCAGTTGTTTCACCTTGAACTCAAGGGCGGGGAACCGAGGGCCCTGACGAGCGACAAGGATTCCTACGACGACCCCGAGTTTTCCGATGATGGTCGGTCATTGCGTGTGGCTTGGTCTCCGGGCGGGGACGGCAAGACCTACCATCATGGCCGGGTCGCGGTTTTTCCTTGGCCTTTCGACGCGGCCAAGCGGGAAGTCCTGACGCGGCAGCTCGACCTTTCGGTCACGCGCGCGGTGCAGGTTGGCGACAAGCTATTCCTAACGGCCGAGGACGGGCATCAGGTGCGGTTGTATGGGATGCCGGCCGCAGGCGGTGCCGCCCAGGCGACCGACCTCCCGGCGCGTGGCGGTTTCAGTGGCTTGGGGCGCGCGGGCAAGTTCCTCGTCGCGAACCACGATCACGCGGGTCAGCCGCCGGAGGTCGTGCGGATTGATCCGGTGGCGGGAACCGTGACGCCTCTGACGCGATTCAACGCTGATCGCCTGAAGCCGCTCGATCTGGCGGTGCCGGAGCACTTCACGTTCCGCAGCCGCGAGGGGCGCACCATTCACAATCTGCTCGTCCGTCCGCCCGGTTTCTCGCCGGACAAGAAGTACCCGCTCTTCGTCGTGATCCACGGCGGCCCAGCGCCGCAGTTCAAGGACGCCTGGGGCATCCGCTGGAACTACCATTTGCTGGCGTCGCCCGGCTACGTGCTGCTGCTCACCAACTACAAGGGTTCCAGTGGCTACAGCGAAGAGTTCGGTCAAGCGATCCAACGAGACCCGTTGCGCGGTCCGGCGGAGGAGATCCTACAGGGAGTCGACGAGGCCCTCGCGAGATACCCGTTCATCGACGGCTCACGACTCGCGGCGGGAGGGGCGAGCTACGGCGGGCATTTGTCGAATTGGCTGCAGGCGACGACCACGCGGTTCCGCTGTCTGATCAGCCACGCCGGCCTCATCAATCTCGAGACCCAATGGGCAACAAGCGACGCGGTGTACTCGCGCGAGTTAAACAACGGCGGTCCGGTTTGGGAGCAGGGGCCGGTGTGGCGGGAGCAGAACCCGATCCGTCTCGCGGGCAATCACGCGAAAGGCACCGGCTGGCGCACTCCTGTACTCGTGACCGTAGGCGACCTAGACTACCGTGTGCCGTCCAACAATGCGTACGAGTATTGGACATACCTCCAGCGCCTGCAGGTTCCGTCGCGGCTGATTTCGTTCCCCGATGAAAACCACTGGGTCCTCAAGGGCGAGAACAGCCGTTTCTGGTTCGGTGAAGTTCACGGCTGGCTGGCCCGCTGGTTGAAGTGAGGCGTGCCAGGCCGCCGGGGCTCAACCTGGCGGCCAAGCGAGCGGCCGGCCTGCGAGGAGATGCACGTGCAGATGCGGCACGGATTCGCCGCCGTGGGGCCCGTGGTTGATCACGAGCCGGAACCCTGAGCCGAGATTCAGTTTCCTCGCGATCGCGCCGGCGACCAGCAGCAGGTGGCCGAGCAGAGCCTGGTCGCCGGCCTCCGCCGCGCCGACGCGCATGATCAGGCGCTTCGGAATGATCAACAGGTGCACGGGCGCCTGCGGCTGGATGTCGTGCAGCACGATGCACTGATCGTCCTCATGCTCGATGCGTGCGGGAATCTCACGGTCGATGATACGTTGGAAAATCGTCTTCGCCATGGCGGGCGTTGGTGGCCGAGAACCGCGGGGGATTCACGCCAAAACCACTGCCGCCACTCGTCAGGTTGCGCGGGATGGAAATAACATCCGGCCCGCAGCTTGTTCATCGCGCAGGCGGCTGAGGAATTCCGCGCGGGGAATTTCACGGGCGCCGAGCGTCTCGAGGTGCGGGGTGAGTTGCTGGATGTCCATCCACAGCGAGCCGCGGGCGCGCAGGTGGTCGGCGAGATGCAGCAGGCAATGCTTCGAGCCGTTGTCCATGCGGTGGAACATGCTTTCCCCCGCGAAAACGCCGCCGGCGTCCACGCCGTACAATCCCGCCACGAGGGTTTCCCCGTCCCAGGCCTCGACGCTGTGGGCGAGTCCGCGGCGGTGCACTTCG
>JAURJO010000498.1 GCA_030832235.1 Verrucomicrobiota bacterium | reverse complement strand
CGAGGTCGGGGCTCAAAACCCCGACGCCCTGCGTGCGGGCCATCAGGATCTCGTTGCCGGTGATGAGCGCCTCGTACTCGTCGAGAAAACGTCCGTAGCCGTCGACCAGCCGCGCGGCCGCCGCGAGCCACTCGGGCGTGGGATCGACCCGGCAGCCGCCGAAGCGCTGGTAATTGCACATCATGCGGGAGCCGCTGAGCGCCTCGAACAGGTCGAGGATGTACTCGCGCTCGCGAAAGGCGTACATGAGCGGCGTGCCCGAGCAGCCGGTGTCCTGCAGCAGGAAACCCGCGAGGCAGGTGTGGTTCAGCAGGCGGGTGAGCTCGGCGAGGATGATGCGGAGGTACTCGGCGCGCTCCGGGACCGGCTGGCCGGCGAGCTTCTCGACGGCGAGCGCGTAGGCCCAGTTGTTCGTCATCGAGTTCAGGTAATCGAGCCGGTCGGTGTACGGCATCGACGCGAGGTAGGTGGTGTTCTCGCCGAGCTTCTCGTGGTTGCGGTGCAGGTAGCCGAAGACCGGCTTCAGCTTCACGATGGTCTCGCCGTCGAGCGTCACCATCATGCGGAACACCCCGTGGGTCGACGGGTGGTGCGGCCCCATCGAAACCTCGAGCAGGTCGCCGTGGAACGGGTCGTTCACCGAGCGGACCGTCGTGCCGGGCGCGGCGGAAAGGCCCCCGAGTTCACCGGCGGCGCTCACGGGGCGGCTCCCTCCTGCGGCGCCGCGGGCGTGGCGGGGTAATGCCGGCGGGCCTTGTCCAACACCGCGTCGTGTGGCGTCGGTTCCCACTCGTAGTCGTCGGGTTCGACGTAGTCCTTCCGCATCGGGTGATGCTGGAACTCGTCCCACATCAGGATCCGGCGGAGGTCCGGGTGGCCGGTGAACTTCACGCCGTAGAGGTCGAACACCTCGCGCTCCTGGAACTCGCAGGCGCGCCAGACCGGAGTGAGCGAGGGCAGAGTGACATTGGCGCCACGATCGAAGGTGCGGAGACGCAGGATCACCGGGCCCTGCTTCAGGGCCACGGAGTAAAGGTGGTAAACGACCTCGAGATGTCCGGGCACAAGCCGTTTGATCTTTTCCTCTAGGATCCTGGCCGGGGCGGCCGGATCGGAGCCGGGCTCGGTCGGGAGCGGCTTGCGCACGGTTTCCACGATTTCACGGTCGAGCCAGTCGACGCCGGTGACGTTGGAGCAGGTGTCGAGCCGCAGCACGGGATCGTCGCGCAAAAACACCGCGATGGCCACGGCGTGCGCGGCCCCGAGGAGGAGCGAATGCTGCGCGGCCGGCCCGGGATTCGTGACGACGTTCACCTCGGCGCCGGGGAACCGGGCGAGGATGCGTTCACGAATCTGTTCGGGGGTTTCCATGCGTCACTCGGTGCGGACGATGGTGGGCGGCTGCCAGACGGCCGGATTCCGGGGCGGCACAAGGTCGCTCCCGCCGAACTCGGGCACCGGAAACTCGCCGGAGGCCTCAGGTCGCAGGTGGCGCGGGGCTTCGGGGCCGGAGATCTTTTGCGCGCGGATCTGTTCCTGCAGCTGCATCAGCCCGTGGAGCAGAGCCTCCGGCCGCGGCGGGCAGCCAGGGATGTAGACGTCCACGGGGATGAAACGGTCGATGCCCTTGAGGACGTTGTAGCCCTGCTTGAACGGGCCACCCGAGATCGCGCAGGCACCCATCGCGATGCAGTATTTCGGCTCCGGCATCTGGTTCCAGAGACGCACGACCTGCGGCGCCATTTTCTTGGTGACCGTGCCCGACACGATCAGAAGGTCGGCCTGGCGTGGCGACGGGCGAAAGACCTCGGAGCCGAAGCGCGCGATGTCGAAGCGGGCCATCGACGCGGCGATCATCTCGATCGCACAGCACGCGAGGCCGAACTGCAGCGGCCAGACGGAATTGCTGCGGCCCCAATTGTAGAGCTCCTCAAGGCTGGTGAGCAGAATGCCGTGGCGTCGCAGTTCGTCGCGTTCCGCGGCGGAGATTTCCGGAGCGGCGGGGGCGGGGAAGGGAGTGGCGTCGCTCATGTCATTTCCACTCCAGGTGACCGCGGGCCCAGGCCCAGACCAGGCCCTCAGCCAACAGCAAGATGAACACCAGCATCGCGAGCAGCGCGCCGGCTGGCAGACCGCTGAACGCCACCGCGAACGGCAGCAGGAACAGCACCTCCACGTCGAAGATCAGGAACAGGATCGCGTAGAGGTAATAGTGGGCCTTGAACTGGATCCACGAGTCGCCCGTCGGCTTCACGCCGCACTCGTAGACGGCGTTCTTCTCTTCGCCGGGCTTGGCCGGTTGGAAGAGACGGAACCACAGCTGTGCGACGCCGAGGAGGAGGAGCGGGATCGCCACCGCGACCAACGCGAAAAGCGCGAGGAAGGCGTAGGGTTGGTCGCGCATCGTGGTCCGGGGTGAGGGTGCGATGCGGTACGGCGCGCTCAACGCGCTTCAGTGCACCAGACTTGGCGAACAGGCCGCATCTTTTGTCGTGGGGTGGGGTCGACGCGCCCAGCGTCGCGCGTCAGCACTCTAAAAACAGCCGCGCACGGTGAACTCAAACGGTTTTCTGCAACCACGCGTTGATCGTCCCGCATGAGCACGCTTGCGCCGCCGCGCGTCCCGGTCACCCTTCGGCGCCCGCGTGCAATCCGCCCCCATCACCCAACCTTCCGGCGAAGCCATCTGGGACTCCCGTCGCTGGCTGCCCACCACCCGGGACGAGTTGGACGCCCGCGGCTGGGGCCAGGTCGATGTCATCATCATTTCCGGTGACGCCTACGTCGACCATCCGGCCTTCGGCACCGCCGTCGTGGGCCGCATCATCGAGCGTGAAGGCCTGAAGGTAGCGATCGTTCCGCAGCCCAATTGGCGCGACGACC
Source organism: Verrucomicrobiota bacterium (assembly GCA_030832235.1). Lineage (GTDB taxonomy): Bacteria > Verrucomicrobiota > Verrucomicrobiia > Opitutales > Opitutaceae > ER46. The sequence goes on along the minus strand of JAURJO010000498.1, from coordinate 2,295 downwards.
TGCGCGACTTCCGCAAGCTGGGCGCGCCGCGTCTGTTCTTTGGCGTCACTTCCGGCTGCATGGACTCGATGGTGAACCGCTACACCGCGGCCAAGAAGCTCCGCAGCCAGGACGCCTACACCCCGGGTGGAGAACACGGTTTCCGGCCCGACTATGCGGCCACCGTCTATTCCCGCATCCTCAAGCAGCTTTACCCCGATGTGCCGGTCCTGCTCGGCGGCATCGAGGCGAGCCTGCGGCGCGTCACGCATTTCGATTACTGGTCCGACACCCTGAAGCCCGGCATCCTGCTCGAGAGCGGCGCCGACATGCTGGTGTACGGCATGGGCGAGCTTCCGCTCCTCGAGATCATCCGGCTGATGCGGCGCGGCGTTCCGTTCTCCTCATTGCGCACCATCCCGCAGAACGCGGTCCTGATGCCTCCGGGTGCGCCGCCGCCGAAGAACCAGAATTGGGAGGACCACATCCTGCACTCGCACGACGAGTGCGTCGCGGACCGCCAGCTGTATTCGTCAAATTTCCGGCAGATTGAGGTGGAGTCCAATCGGGTGAAGGCCCGGCGCCTGCTTCAGCTCAACGGTGACCGACTGCTCGTCATCAACCCGCCGTTCCCGACGATGACGGAGGAGCAGATCGACGGCAGTTTCGCGCTTCCTTACACGCGCCTGCCGCATCCGCGCTACCGCAAGCGCGGGCCGATCCCGGCGTACGAGATGATCAAGCATTCGGTGAACATGCACCGCGGGTGCTTCGGCGGATGCAGCTTCTGCACGATCTCCGCGCACCAAGGGAAGTTCGTCGCGAGCCGCAGCAAGGCGAGCATCCTGCGCGAGGTGGAGCAGATCAAACAGATGCCGGATTTCCGGGGCACGATCAGCGACCTCGGCGGCCCGTCGGCCAACATGTACAAGATGAAGGGCAAGGAGCAGTGGATCTGCGACGAATGCGTCCGTCCCAGCTGCATCTGGCCCGATGTCTGCCGCAATCTCGACACCGACCATACGGCGCTGCTCGACATCTACAAATCGGTCCGCGAGACGCCGGGCGTGAAGCACGCGTTCGTGACGAGCGGCATCCGTTACGACCTGTTCCTGCACAAGCACGCGGAGGGCGCGGAGAAGGCGAGCCACGACCGGTACGTCGACGAGCTCGTCGAGCACCATGTCTCGGGCCGGCTCAAGGTCGCGCCCGAGCACACCTCGGACGACGTGCTGCGCGTGATGCGCAAGCCGTCATTCCGGTACTTCCACCGCTTCAAGGAGAAGTTCGACGCCGCGAAGAAGCGGATCGGCAAGGCGCAGCTGCAGATCATCCCTTACTTCATCAGCTCGCACCCGGGATCGCAGGCCAAGGACATGGCCAACCTCGCGGTCGAGACCAAGGAGCTCGGCTTCAAGCTCGAACAGGTGCAGGACTTCACGCCGACGCCGATGACCGTCGCCACGGAGATCTACGCGACCGGCGTACACCCCTACGACGGCAAGCCCGTCTGCGTCGCGCGCAGCCCGGAGGAGAAGCAGGAGCAGCGAAGTTTCTTTTTCTGGTACAAGCCCGAGATGCGCGGCGCATTGCGCAGCACCATGAAGCGTCTCGGCCTCGGCGACGCGGCCGCCAAATTGCTCGGCGGCGGCTCGGCCAAGGACGCGATGATGGCGGAGGACATGATGGACTGCGGCGGATTGCCGCCGCCCCCGCCGCCGAAAAAGCCGTGGTTCCGACGGGGAAAGAAGCATTGAGCACGTCGGATTTCGCCCACGCCCGGGCGCTCCACGAGCGCTGGTTCACGCTCGACACGCACCTCGACACGCCGACGGCGCGGTTCATGCGGCCCGGCTGGGATTTCGCGACACGGCATGCGTTCGCGGACGACGGCAGCCAATGCGATCTGCCGCGCATGGCGGAAGGCGGATTGGCCGGCGCGGTTTTTGCGGTATACGTCGGCCAGGCCGCGCGCACGCCGGAGGGCCTGGCCACGGCCCACGCGCGCGCGGTGTCCTGCCTCGAGCGAGCGCACGAGGTGCTCCGGCTGAACGCGACTCAAGCCGGGCTGGCCTTGACGGCCAACGACGGTCCCGCGCTGCAGCGCGCGGGGCGACGCGCGATCTATCTCAGTCTCGAGAACGCCTACTCCCTCGGTCGTGATGCCGCCAACGTCGCCAAGTTCCATGCCCTCGGCGTCCGCATGATCGGACTCAACCACATGCTGAACAACGACGCCGCCGACTCCTCCACGGATCCCCGCGGGGCGGAATGGGGCGGGTCGAGTCCGTTCGGACGGGAGGTAGTCGCCGAGTG
>JAURJO010000497.1 GCA_030832235.1 Verrucomicrobiota bacterium | reverse complement strand
TTCGACCGCGTGGCCACGACGGGGACCATCGGTATGGACACCTTGATCAACGGCAAACTCGCCCTCAATCCCGCGGAAGTTACGCCAAATCTTTTTTCCGATCAGATCGACCTGCGCGGCTTCGGGTCATCGGTGACGATCGGCTCCGCCTCGACCGCCCGGTTGTCCGGTTCGATCATGCCGGTGTACAACACCTACTCCTTCGGAGGTGGAGGAGGCTGGTTGGAGGTGAGTTCCGCCCTCGTCGATATACCGCCGGGAGGCAGCACGCTTTCCGTTTCCTCGCCCACGACTTCGTCGGGTGCTTTGCCGCTTACGCTGAGACTAAATTCCGGTGCGAACACCTTCACAGGCGGCGGTGATGTGAGCGGCTCAGCACTTATCTTCGCGCCGGGCACGATGCCGGCCACGGGGTCCTTCACCGTTAGAAACGGCGGCTACATTGGATCTGAGACCATCACGGATGCCTTTTTGGGGCGACTCGCCATCGGCACTTCCTCGGTGATGGTTGGTTTCGACACGGCGCCGGGCGGAACGGTGTCGGCAATCGCGGGTTCCATCGATCTCACGAAGCTTCAAAACACCTCGGGCTTTGCCGCTGCCAACGTGCTCCTGGGCACCGCGTCGCAGGCGACCTTGAGCGGAACGATCACCCTTCGCCCTGATGATCCGGTTTATCGTTTTGGCGCCTACAAGGGCGGCCAGCTCACCGTCGCATCCCTATTGGCGGGTGGGTCCGTCCAGATCGGCGACAGTTCGAACGTCGCGTTCCACGCCAACCCGATCACCCCGTCGTCGCTTTCCGCCGTCACGCTTTCTGGAAGCAACACCTACTCCGGAGGAACCGGTCTGTTCTCGGGACTGCTGCTTCTTGGGAATGCCAATGCCCTCGGCACCGGAGCGCTTACGATCTCGAAGCCGCTGGGAAACACCGGTGGGATTCCGATCGTGCCGATGCTCGGTTCGGCGGTGGAGGGATTGTCGGTCGCCAACCCGGTGACGCTCTCCGGTGCCAATCTCTCCCTAGTGGGTGACAAGTCCTTCACGTTGACCGGGGCGATCTCCGGAACCGGGGCTGTGAGCAAGACCGGGACGGGCACCGTCACCTTGGCCGGCGTGAACTCCTTCACCGGCGTGTCGATGGATCAGGGAACCTTGGTTCTTGGTGCCGCTCCTTCGTCACCGCTCGGTTACGTCTCGTTCGTCAGCGGTTCCTCGGGCACGGTCCGGCTCCTCGACTCGTTCACGGTGACTAATCTTTATGCGGACTCCCCGCTGGCGCGGATCGAGGTGGCCGCTGGGAAGACGCTGACGATCAATCCGGTCGCTTCCGCGACGGCCACGACCGGTTCGACGACCGCCTACGATCCGCCTGCGGTTTTCGCCGGTAAGTTCGCTCCCGTGGCATCGGGGGGAGCGTTCGAACTCGTGTTTTCCGGCACGGTCGGCGCGAACACGACGGTCCCGCAATTGCGCCTGGCGGGACAAAGCACCTACACGGGCACGACGCGGATTCGCCCGGGCATCGATCTCATCGCGGCGGACGACGCGGCGTTCGGCCAGAGCTCTGTCGCTCTGGAAGGCGGACGGCTTTCCCTGGTGAGTGGAGTAACGCTGGCGAACCCGCTCACGTTGAGCTCCGGCACCCTGGCGGGAGAGGGGACCGTATCCACAGCCACCGCCCTGAGCGTGGGGACGGGTATCAATCTGCAGCCGGGCTTCGAATTGGTGGGTACGTTCAACTTCGTTGCTCCCACCGCCTCCGATGTGGCGCTCTCGCTGATGGGTGGGGGTGCCTACCGTTGGAAGGTCGGCGACGCCACGGTTTCAGGCGGCGAGTGGGATCGCATCGCAGTCAATGGAGCGGTGTCCATCGGCGCCTCCGCCGCGTCTCCTTTCACCGTGCACATGGCCACGGTCGGCTCGCTCGGACTGCTGAACGGCGTGATCGCCGGATTCGATCCCGCGCAGGCGTACGCTTGGCCCATCCTTTCCGCGTCCTCGATCACCGGTTTCACGCCCGGAGCCGTCGTGGTCGATTCGTCCGCCTTTGCGACCCTCGCGGCCGACTACAAGTTCAGCGTCGGTTTGGACTCCCTCGGCAGCTCGCTGGTTTTGAACTACAATCCGGCCGCGGTGCCCGAGCCTTCGACGTGGGTGATGTTGTTGAGCGGAGCCGCGGCGGGCGCGGTCTGGCTGCGGCGCCGGCGCCGGGCTTGAGCGGCTCCTCTAGCCGTTAATCAACCGCGTGATACTCCCGGGACTCGCTTGGCGGATGGGGCGACGATCGGTGATCAGGGAGCCTTGGGGCGAAACCGCACCGGCACATGGACCTCGTAGCGCTTGATGAACCAGGGGGTGAAGGGACCGCTCCAAAAAACCGCGACCGGATCGCCGGCGGCCTCCACGTCCGTGCGGGTGTCTAGCCAGGCCAGCAGTTCGTCGCGCGTACGCTCGAAGTTCTCCCGAGAGTACGAACCGCGCGCGCCGCGGCTTGCCACGCGGCGCTCGGGGATGCGTTCCACCACGACCGCGCCCTCGTTGCCCGCGACCTTGGCGTGCTGGCTCTCCGCGACCCAGAAGTACATCGCGGCGTCGCGGATGCGGGCCTCCACGGGCACGGTCATCGCGATGTCGTGACGCGAGATGTAACGGAAGAGCGGCATGAAGAGATCGTTCGCGCGGTCGAAGTACTCGCCAGATCCGGCGGACTTCAGGAGGACGCCGGCGGGCAGTGTCTTGAGCTCACTCACGCCGCTGGCGGTGGGGGGGAAGGCCTGTTCGTTTGCCATGGCGGCGGAGAGACTGGGGAGAAGCAGCAGGAGCAGGACGGTTGCACAGCGCATCCAAGGGGTACGGCTGCACGGCGGCGCCGGATGCCTCGACGCGCGGGCGGGCCGGCTCAGAACACCTCGTAAACCTCCACGAGGGCCTCGCCGGTGCCGTTGTTCACGCCGGAAACCTGGATGGTATAGATGGCCCCGGCGGGCACGGTCACAAGCAGGGCGGCGTCGCGGCTGCCGTTATTTAGAGGAAATGCGCCCACTTGCACAAACGTCGGCGCGAGAGCGGCCGCCCAGTTGTCGTTCACGCCAACGCTCGCTCCTTTCGCGTCCAGCACCCGCACGGTCGGATCGGCGAGAAATCCGGTCACCCCGAACGCCGCGAGGGTGGGGCCCACCGCGCGGATCAACACCTGCTTTGCCCCGGTGCCGGTGACTGATATCCCCGCGATCAGGATGTCATCGCCGGTGCCCACGCGGTTGCGGGCGGAGACATTGATCAGCCGGGCTCCGGCGGTTCCGCCGGTGTCGTAGGCCTCGACGAGCACGATGCCCGCGGACGGGCCGCCGGCGCGGACGGTGAAGGGCCCGCTGACCGATTGGCTGAGCGCCGCGTCCCTGGAACCGGTCGGAAAGGGGAAGGCGCCGGCGGCGGAAAACGCAGGGGCCAGCGCGGCCGGCCAGTCGTCGTTCGCGGCGGTGGCGGTCGTTGCACCCGGCAAGAAGAGGTCGAGCCGCGGGTCGGCCATACCCGCAAGTCCGAACGCGGATAGCACGGGCCCTGCGGCACGGATGAGAACGGTGCGGGAGCCGCCCCCGACCACCGCGCCGAGCGTCAGGGTCTGGCCCGTGGCGAGATTCGTCCGGACGGACAGGTTGTTGAGGGAACTGGCCGATGACACCGTGACGCGGGCCGCCTGGCTGGTGATGGTCCCGCCCTCGTTACCCACCACGACCGTGTACGCGCCGGGAGATGACGGAGTGACGGCTCCGAGGGCGAGCGTCGCCTTGGTGGCGCCCTCGACGGGCACGCCGTCCTTCAGCCATTGGTACCAGAGCGGCGCGGCGCCCGGAACGCCTACGGAAAGCGTCACTTCCGCCCCGAGCAGCACCGACCGCCCGGAGGGTTGCGCGGAAATCTGCGGGGCGGGCGGGAACGGCGTGGCCGCGGCGATCGCCCGCGGGCTGCGGGCGTGCCAGCTGCTCGCGAGATTGTGGTCGGGGTTGGTGGCAGGATTGGTGAGCACAAGGCTCGCGCCGGAGCCATCGGCCTCCTCGGGCCACGGAAAGGAGTCGCCGTAGGTGAAGCGGCGGATGATGGCCCCGTCGGCGCCGCGCACGATGATCTGCTCTCCGCCGTTGGAGAGGTTGCCCGCGAACGCGCCCGCCACCACGGGAAGCACGCCCGGTTCGAGACGGGCCGCGAAAGCGGCGGTGTTTTCGACGACCACAATCCGGCCGCCCGGCGGAAGGAGCCGCAGGGCGGGCGGCACCGAGCTGAAGTCGAACGCGACGGCGTCCTCAAGTTTCACGCCGGTCAGATCCACGGTCTGGGTGCGCGAGATGTTCATGAGCTCGATGAATTCAAAGTCGTTGCCGCTGTTGAATCCCCGGGCGACCTCGTCGGGCGTCGGATCGGGCGGGTGGTAATGGAACTCGCTGACGACGAGGTTCAACGGTCCGGCGGGAGCGGCATCCATGACGTAGGTGGCCTCGGTGAGCGGGGACCATGTGGTGCCGTCGAGCACCCGCGCGCGCAGGGTGCGGGCGCCGCCGGCCGGCAGCGTGATGACCGCGCCGGGCGCGGACGCGGTGAGGCCGGTGACGCGCAGGTCGAACCGGAGGTCGGAAAAATCGTTCCGCGGGTAGGGATTGCCCGCGTTGGGCGGGTACTCGTAGGCGGCCTGGTGCACTTCGACGGCGATGGTGTTCTCGCCTTCGCGCAGCAGCCTCGGGTCGATCGGGACGCGCACGAAGAGCGTCTCGATCGGTCCGTAATTGTTGCCCGGGTCGATCGGGCCGAGCGCCTCCTGCCCGTAGGTCACCGGGGTGGGCGCGAGCGGCAGGTTGATCCGTGCGGCCTCGACGCCGTTGAGGTAGACCACGGCGCCGTCGTCGGCGAGGATCTCGAGCTGGGCGGAGGCGAGCGCGGCCACTCCGGCGGCGGTGAACGTGGTGCGGAAGTAGGCGGGTCCCGGCTCGCTGTAGGCGGCGGTGTAATTCGGCGCCACCGGCGAGATGTTGGTCGCGAGTCCGGAGGTCTCGCCGTAACCGAGGGGCGCCGCACCGGAGTTCCATGCCGCGTCGACGTAGGAAGGGGCGGTCCACGCGAGGCCGGCGCCATCGGCCGCCGGCGCGGCGGAGGGGAGCGACCACTTCCAGGATTGGCCCGAGGACAGGTAGGTGGTGGCCGAGACGGTGCCGGCGGAGGCGACCTGCGCGGAAGGGTCGAGCGCGCCGCCCGGTTGGCGCGGGTCGGGTCCGTCGATGGTGTAGTAGGTGACGCCGCCGCGCGGGTTGGGGTTGTTGAGCCGCAGGCGGTGGGAAGAAGGAGTTATTCCACCGTAGGCAGGTTCGCCGGTTGAGGCGGCCACGGGTTCCACGGGGCGCAGGCGCTCCACGAGCGTGTTGGGGTCGGCCGCCTGCGGGGCGCCATCCATCCAATCGAGGCGTTCGGCGAGCCAGGATTTGACGGCGTCGACCTCCTGGCGCCACGTGGTGCGATTCGCCTGCCCGCCCTGACCCTGCAGGAGGCTCACGGTGCCGAGGATCGGGTACTTGCGGTAATGCCGGGCGGCGGGAACCTGCACGGCCATCGCGGCGGCAGTCGTGGTGTTCACGATGTCGGCGCGGCTGCCGTCGGTGAGCAGCGCGTAGACCGCCTCGATCCGCGCGAAGAGTTTCTCGCGCGAGAAGTGGCTGCGGCGCAGCGCGGTCCAGCGGTTCCAGTAGCGGTCGACGAACTCGGGGTCCTGCTGCAGGCGGGTGTAATAGGTGTAGTTGGATCCGGCCACCCACCACTTCATGCCCGCGGTGGAGCCGGAGTAGGCGTAGTTCGCGTTGCCGAGGCTGCGGTCGACATCCCAGAGCGGGAAGGCCTTCAGCGGCCCCCCGCGGTCCTTCGAGAAATAATAGCTGAAGGTGTAGGCGTCGACCTCCTTGCAGAGCTCCAGCCAGAGCGTGCGATCGATGAAGCTGCCGGTGTCCAGCCACCGGCCGTGGTAATTGGAGCTCGCGGGGTCCTTGAAGTCGGCGGAGGCCAGTGCGGCGGTCATGCGATTGAGCCACGCCACGAGCGCGTTCGCCTGCACGTCGGTGACCGGCTCGGGGTCGTAGATGTCGTAGTCGCGGCTGGATCCGGGCACCGCGGGGTTGGAGGCGGCGTTGATGCGGCGCTCGTACGGGGTCTTGTCGTTCTTGAAGATGAAGCCGCCGCTGGTGAGCGCGGGATCGCTCATGCTGTCGTTGAGCTTCGCGACATCGACGCGTTCCTTTCCGCGCGAGACTTTCTCCATCAGCAGGTACACGCCGCGGTAGTCGCCGTAGTCCACCGTGCCGTTGCCCTGGTTGAAGAACACCTCGACGTAGCGGCAGCGGACGCCTGATCCGGGGCCGTTGGCGTCGAGCATCGCCTGCTGCATGACATAGTTCCGGAGGAGCGACTTATCGAGGGTGAGGGTCTGCAGCACCCAATCGCTGTGGCTCGGCATGCCGAGCAGCGGTTCGTCGCGGTCGTCGTCGTTGTCCTCCTTCCAGAACTCCAGCGCGTAAGGCCGCTCGGCCTGGCCGGACGAGCTTTGTCCGCGCACGTGGGTGCCGGCCCGCAGCATCTGGTCGGGGGAATTGGCGAGACTGGCGCGCCCGGATTCCGCCTTCACGTCATAGACTGCGACCTGGGTGAAACGATAGGGTCGCAGGCCGAAGGGATTGATCAGTTCGTCGACGGCGCGCGTGTAACTGTCGAGGACGAGGATCGGCAGGTTGCTGGAGAACGCCCGGCCGGAGGCGTTGTAGTTGGAGGCGACGTTGACGAGGCTGGTCGCGCTCGTGTCGGCCGAGCTGGAAAGCCAGATGAACGATCGGTTGCCCGTGCGCGAGGGGAGGTGCCCGGGGGCGAAAACGCGGGCCTTCACGCAGGCGCCGGCGGTGATCGCGAGGGGCGTGGAGTAAACGGGCGAGTTCTCGTCGGGTTCGAAGGAGTTGAGCGTGTAGCGGATCTCGGATCCGGGCGGTGCGTCGGCGGGCAGTCGCAGCCCGAGGGTGAGCGCGGCGGTGATGACGGCGCTGGGTTGGTCGGTTGGCGGCGAAGAGTCGGCGCGGAAAAATGCCGGCGGCGGCGCACGGCGGCCGGCGGCATGGCGGCCGTCGTTGTCGGAACCGGGTGTGGCGGTTTCCAGAAAGCCCG
>JAURJO010000058.1 GCA_030832235.1 Verrucomicrobiota bacterium | reverse complement strand
GTACGCCGCGGAGCTCCGCCAGGCCGCGCATCCGGCCGATCAACGGGTAACCGGGACACGCCGAGGCCGGCCGCCGGAAATCATCCAGCATCCGGTGTCCATGGTCCGGCCGCAGGCACAGCTGCCAATCCGCACGCCCGTTCCGACGGCGCGCCGCCTGCTCCGCCAGCAGCGCGCGCATTACCGCCACCATATCCACGTCACCCTCCAGGTGACCGCTCTCGCAGATGCTTCCATCGTCACCGCGCGTCACACTGCGCAGATGCACCGCGTGAATGCGCGGACCAAGGTGGCTCACCATCGCTACCAAATCATTGTCAGTCCGCGCCCCCAGCGAGCCGGTGCAGAAGCAGAACCCGTTCGCCGGTGACGCGCTGAGCGCGCCAATCGCCGCCAGATCTCCCGTGGTCGAAACGATCCGCGGCAAACCCAGCACCGGGAACGGCGGGTCGTCCGGATGGATCGCCAAGCGCACGCCGGCTTCCTCCGCCGTCGGCAGCACGGCCTCGAGAAACCGCCGCAGATTTTCCCTCAAGCCGTCCGCATCGATTTTCCCGTAGCGCGCCAGCATCGCGCGAAAATCCGCGACGCTCAGTCCGAGCCGCACCCCGGGAAAGAGGTCCAACGTCTGCCGCGTGAAGGCCTCCTGTCCGGCGGCCCCCAACCCGTCCCAAAACCGCCGCGCGGCCTGCACCCGCGCCGCTCCCCACTCGGCCGCGGCTCCGTTCCGCTGCAACGCGAACAGGTCAAAGGCCGCGAATTGCGCCGGATCGTAGCGAAGCGCCTCCCGTCCGTCGGGCAGCCGGAACGCGAGGTCCGTGCGCACCCAGTCGATCACGGGCATGAAGTTGTAGACCACGACCCGCACGCCCGCGGCACCGAGATGGCGCAAGGTCTGGCGGTAGTTTTCGAAGTGCCTTTCGTAGCCACCGGAACGCGTCTTGATGTCCTCGGAAACCGGCACCGACTCGACGACTTCCCAGCGCAGGCCCGCCGCCGCGATTTCATCCTGCCTCCGCAGGATCGCATCCTCCGGCCAAGCCTCCCCGTAGGGAATGTCATGCAGCGCAGAGAACACCGCCGTCGCGCCGGTCTGGCGGATCTCCGTCAGTGTCACCGGATCCGAAGGCCCGAACCACCGCATGGCCTCGGTCATGAGATTCGGGGGGGACATCTCAGGGAAGTATCGATTCCTTCACGGTTGGGCCGGGAACAAAGCGCACTCACCCCGCCAACCCGCGCACCAGACGGTAGCCTAAGGCCGCGGCGGCCAGGCCTAGCCCGACACTCAGGAACACGTTGCCGGCGACGCGCGCCCAATCGCCGCCCTGGATCAACCGAAGCGTCTGCAGGCTGAACGCCGAGAAAGTCGTGAAACCGCCGAGGACACCGATCATGAGGAATTGCCGCGCCTCGACGGAGAGCCCCCAGCGGGGGGCGTCGCCCACGGCGGCGAGCGCACCCACCACGAGCGAACCGAGCACGTTGACCGCCAGCGTGCCCCACGGAAACGCGTCCCCTGCGCGTTGCGCCACCCAGGCCGACAAGCCATTGCGCGCGACGCCTCCCAGCGCCGACCCGAGGGCGATCAGGAAAAGGGTCCGCATTTGGCGAATCTGCCGCGGGGCTCGCTTCCGGTGCAAGCCCGCTCACCCGGGAGAATTCACCGCAGCGCAATCTTCGCGCTCGTCGCCGCGCCGCGGCTGGCTTTGCCTTTTCCCGATGCATCCCGCCGAACGTCTTCTCATGGGTCCCGGCCCCAGCCCCGTGCCGCAACGCGTGCTCCGCGCCCTCGGCTCGCCCACCCTTGGTCACCTCGATCCACAGTACCTGACCATCATGGATCAGGTCTGCGAAATGCTGCGCCAGGTCTTCCGCACGTCCAACCCGCTCACGTTTCCGGTCAGCGGCACCGGCATGGCGGGCATGGAGTGCATCGCCGTGAATCTCGTGGAGCCCGGCGACGAGGTGATCGTGGGTGTCAACGGCGTCTTCGGCACGCGCATGAAGGATGTGATGGAGCGCTGCGGCGCGGTTGTGCACGCCCTCGAGTGCCCGTGGGGCGAGACGTTCTCCCTTGAGCAGATCGCCGCCGCCCTCGCCGCGCACCCGAAGGCCAAGGTCCTCGGCATCGTGCAGGCCGAGACCAGCACCGGCGCCCATCAGCCGATCGAGGAACTTTCCGCGCTCACCCGCGCGCACGGCGCACTGCTGGTGGTCGACGCCGTGACCAGCCTCGGCGGACACGAGCTGCGGGTCGACGACTGGGGCATCGACGCGATCTACAGCGGCACCCAAAAGTGCCTGAGCTGCCCGCCGGGACTCTCCCCGGTTAGCTTCGGTCCGCGGGCGCTCGCCCGCATGGACGCGCGCAAGACCAAGGTGCAGTCGTGGTACCTCGATGTCTCGATGCTCCGGAAGTATTACACCGGCGGCGGCGGTGGCGGCCGCGTTTACCATCACACGGCGCCGATCAACATGACCTACGCGTTGCACGAGGCGCTGACGATCCTGCTGGAGGAAGGCCTCGACGCGCGGATCGCCCGTCACGCCGCGATGCACCAGCGTCTCCGCGCCGGTCTCGAACGTCTCGGGTTGAGTTACATCCCCAAACGCTCGCTGCACTCGCTCAACTGCATCCGGGTGCCGGAAGGCGCCGATGACGCCGGCGTCCGCAAACGCCTCCTCGAGGAATACGGCATCGAGATCGGCGCGGGACTCGGGCCGATGGCGGGCAAGGCTTGGCGCATCGGCCTGATGGGCCACGGCGCCACCGTGCGCAACGTCGACCTCGTGCTCGCCGCCCTCGGCAACATTCTGCGCGGCTGAACGCGGGCATTTCCCTCACCCGAAAACTCCTCCTCACCATGAAAACCCCATCCCGCGGCCTTGGCCGCCTTCTCCCGCAACTCGCGCTCACGGGCGCGCTCATCCTCGCCGGCGGCGCCCGCGCCGCCGACGGCTGGGTCAACCTTTTCAACGGACGCAACCTGGACGGCTGGGAGCAGCACAGCGGCACCGCCAAGTACCGTGTCGAGGACGGCGCGATCGTCGGCACCACCGTGCTGAAGACCGGCAACAGCTTTCTCTGCACGAAGAAGACCTACGGGGACTTCATCCTCGAGTTCGAGTTCAAGGTCGCCCCGAACATGAACTCCGGCGTGCAGTTCCGCAGCGAGTTCTACGCGCAGGAGACCGAGAAGGAGATCAACGGGAAGAAGAAGAAATTCCCGGCCGACCGCGTCTTCGGCTACCAGTACGAGATCGACCCGTCTCCCCGCGCCTACACCGCCGGCGTCTACGACGAGGCCCGACGCGGCTGGCTGGCCGACCTCAAGGACAACGCCGCCGCCCAGAAGGCCTTCAAACAAGGCGACTGGAACAAGGCCCGCATCGAGTGCCGCGGTGATCAAATCCAGACCTTCATCAATGGCGTGAAGGCCGTCGACTTGAAGGACGGTATGACCACGCGCGGCATCATCGCCCTGCAGGTGCACGGTATCGGCGACGGCAAAAAGAACCCGCCCGGCGAAGAAATCCGTTGGCGCAACATCCGCCTGAAGGAACTCTGAGTCCGACGGGCGTCGGCCCGTTTTCGTCCTCTTTCTCCCGCCGCCGCGCTTCCCTCCGGAACCGGCGGCGGATTTTCTTACCCCCCTTTTTCCATGAGACCCCGGTTGTTCACCCCGCTCCTTGCCCTCCTCGCGACCTCGCTCGCGGTGGCCGCCACCGCCAAGACGACCCAACGTCCAAACGTCGTCTACATCATGGCCGACGAACTCGGCTACTTCGAGCCCGGCTATGCCGGCAACCCTCACCTGGTCACACCCAACATCGACCGCATCGCCACCGAGGGCGTCCGCTTTACGCAGGGCATGGCGGGGTCGGCGGTTTGCGCGCCCACCCGCTGTTGCTTCCTCACCGGCAAACACAGCGGACACACGTCCGTGCGCCTGAACGGCGGCGGCACCCCGCTGCGCGCGGGCGAGGCCACGATCGCCTCGATCCTGAAACCGCTCGGCTACGCCACGGGGGGGTTCGGCAAATGGGGCAACGGCGGTCGCGGGTCGACCGGTGTCCCCGAGGCGCACGGCTTCGACGTCTTCTTCGGTTACTACGACCAGGTCCACGCGCACACCTACTACCCGCCCTACCTCGTCCGGAACAGCGCCGAGGTCGCGTACCCCGGTAATCGCGGCAACAGCAGTGGCGACACCTACTCGCAGTACGTGATCTTCGACGAGGCGGTGAAGTTCATCCGCGCCAACCGCGACCGCCCCTTCCTCGCCTACCTGCCGTTCACCCCGCCCCACGGCAACTTCGACATCCCCGATTCCGACCCGTCGTGGGCGATGTTTCGCGACAAACCGTGGCCGGAGGCCGCCCGCCGCTACGCCGCGATGGTTAACATGCTCGACCGGCAGGTCGGCCAGATTCTCGCGCTGCTAAAGGAACTCGGTCTCGAGGAAAAAACCCTGGTGATGTTCAGCGGCGACAACGGTGGCGCGGATTACTTTGTCACCCCCGAGTTCCCGCGCGGGGTGCACAGCGCCAACAAGGACCCCAAGACCGGCGTCGAGTTCCGCGGCAAGAAGGGCCAGCTCTACGAAGGCGGCCTTCGCGTGCCGGTTGCCGCGCGCTGGCCCGGCCGAATCACCGCGGGGCGTGTCAGCGACCACCTGTGGTACTTCCCCGACATCCTGCCGACGATTGCCGAACTCTGCGGCGCGCAAACCCCGGCCGACATCGACGGCATCAGTCTCGTGCCTGAACTCATCGGCGAGGCCGCCGCTGGACGAAAGCAGGCTCGTCACGAGTACCTCTACTGGGAATTCGTCGGCCAGACCGCCGTGCGTTCCGGCGACTGGAAAGCCATCCAGATGAAACCGAACGGGCCCTGGGAGCTGTACAACCTGGCGGCCGACGTCAGCGAAAGGAACGACCTCGCGGCGAAAAATCCCGAAATCCTCACGCGGCTTCAAGGTTACGCCAAGGCGGCGCACACCCCCGTCGCAGAAGGGACGTTCGCCCGCACGGATCTGCACGAGCGCGATCGCGCGGCGAAGTTCGGCGGGGAGGCCCCGCCCGCTAAGGCGAAGGGGAAGAAAAAGGGCGGCTGAGTTTTACCATGAAGCCGCACTTTAGGTGTCATCTTGCCGCCAGCTTATTCGCCCTCGCCTGCTGGTGGTGCACGAGTGTCGAAGCAGCCCCCGCCAATCGACCCAACATCGTCTTCATCATGGCCGACGACCTCGGCTGGGGAGACGTCGGTTTTCACGGCGGGAACGCTCCCACGCCGAACCTCGATCGCCTGGCCCGCGAGGGCCTCGAGTTGGCCGCGCACTATGTCGCCCCGGTCTGCAGTCCGACACGCACGGGGCTGATGACCGGCCGCTGCTGGAGCCGTTTCGGCGTGACCAACCCGCAGAACGAGCGCGCCCTGCCCTGGGATACCCTCACCCTCCCACGTGCGCTGAAGTCCGTCGGCTACGACACCGCCTTGATCGGCAAATGGCACCTCGGATCGCTGCCCGAGCAGGGCCCGAACCGTTTCGGCTTCGATCACGCGTACGGCTCGCTGGCCGGCGGCGTGTCGCCCTACAGCCACAAGTACAAGAAAGGGCCGTTCAGCGAGACCTGGCACCGCAACGGGAAGCTCATCACCGAGGAAGGACACGTCACGGACCTTCTCACCCGTGAAGCGGTGAGTTGGCTCGAGGCCCGCAGCGACCGGCCGTTCTTCCTCTACGTACCGTTCACCGCCGTGCACCTGCCGGTGCGCGAGCCCGACGAGTGGGTCGCCCGCGTGCCCGCGGATATCACCGGCGAAGTCGCGCGGCACTACGCCGCCTCGATCATGCATCTCGACGACGGCGTGGGTCGGATCCTCGCCGCGCTCGAACGCACCGGCCGCCGCGCCAACACCCTCGTCGTGTTCACCAGCGACAACGGCGGCAGCACCGCGCAGAACAACGACCCGACCTATCCCGACGACCGCTGCCCGTCCGGCCCGCTCCCCGGCCGCAACACCCCGTGGCGCGGTAAAAAGGGGGATCTGCACGAGGGCGGCATCCGCGTGCCGACGGTGGTGTCCTGGCCGGGCCGCGCCCGCGCAGGACGCGTCGAGTCGCCGGTGCAGATCACCGATTGGCTGCCGACCTTCGCCGCTTTGACCGGCTTCAAGCCGACCTCGGACCCGAAGTGGGACGGCACCACGATCGGTGGATTGCTCACCGAGCACGCGGCGCCAGTCGAGCGTCCGCTCTATTCGGTCGCACCCGGCTGGCGCGCCCGTTCGGTGCGCCTCGGCAACTGGAAGCTGATCGTCACCGGCGACGGCGCCAAGGCCACCCATGAGGTGTACAACCTCGCCGCCGATCCCGCGGAGAAGACCAACCTCGCCACCGCGCAACCCGACCGTCTCCGCGACCTGCTCGCCACCCTCACCCGCGTTTCCGCCCGCGACCGTGACGCGCTTCCAAAGGACTGAACTTCCGCCATGCGCCTATTCCCGTTCCGACTCACCGGCGTTTTCATCGCCGCCAGCCTCGCACCGGCCTTCTCCGCCACCCCCGCGCTTACCCTCGACGTCTGGCCCGGGTCGCCTCCAGGCGACAGCAAGGAACTTCCGCCCGAGGCGGACCAGACCAAGGACACCGACCGGCTCATCGCTGGTCGACGCATCATCAAGCTGGGGAATGTCAGCCGGCCACAGCTGGCGGTGTTCAAGCCGGCGAAAGAAAAGGACACCGGCGCGGCGGTCGTGATTTGTCCCGGCGGCGGCTTCAGCATTCTGGCCTACGATTTGGAAGGCACGGAAGTTGCCGAGTGGCTCAACTCTCTCGGCGTCACCGGCATCGTGCTGAAGTACCGCGTCCCCGCGCGTGATCCCGCGAAGCGCTGGCTCGCCGCCGTGCAGGACGCCCAACGCGCGGTCAGTCTGGTGCGCGGACGCGCCGCCGAGTGGGGCCTCGATCCGAAGCGGATCGGCATTCTCGGGTTCAGCGCGGGCGGGGTCACCGCCGCGTACACCGCGCTGTCCGGGGCTGACCGGCACTACGCTCCGATCGACCGAGTCGACCAGAACCCGTGCCGGCCCGATTTCACGCTGCTGATTTACACGGGAGGATTTGTGGAGCGCGGTCAGACGACGCTGCGCTCGGGCGTCGCGGTGGGCCCGGGCACGCCGCCCTTGTTCCTCGTTCACGCTTTCGATGACGGCGTGCCGGTGGAGAACTCGCTGCTCCTCGCCGCGGAAGTGAAGAAACACGGCGGCTCGGCCGAGGTTCACGTCTACGATACCGGCGGCCACGGCTACGGCCTTCGTCACGTGCCGGAACTGCCGGTGACCACCTGGCCCGCCCGCGCCGCCGAGTGGCTCGCCCGCCGCGGATTCCTACGCGCTGCGGCCCAAGCCGCTCCTTGACAAGCCGGCTGCCCCCGAGCGCTCTGAAACTCTTCAACTTCAACCCCCTTCCTCCATGAAAACCCTCCTCCGTCCGCTCCTCACCGCCGCCGCCCTGGTGATGCTCGCGACCGGCGCCACGGCCGCCGACGCCGGCACCGGCAAGTCCTTCCAAGGCCCCGTCGGCCTGCAGCTCTACAGCCTGCGCGCCCAGTTCGCCGCCAACGGCGTGCCGAAGACCTTGGATACCGTGAAGGGGTTCGGGATCCGGTACGCGGAACTCGCGGGCACCTACAATCTGAAGCCGGAGCAGCTCACCAAGCTGCTGGCGGACCGGGGCATCAAGGCGGTCAGCGGCCACTTCCCCTACAAGCGCTTCAAGGAAGACCCGGAATCCGTCGCCGCCGAAGCCAAGGCCCTCGGGCTGGAGTTCGCCGGTTGCGCGTGGGCGGACCATAAGGCTCCGCTCGACGAAAAGCAGACCCGCGAAATCGCCGCCGTCTTTAATCGCGCGGGAGCTGTGCTCGCGAAGCACGGCTTGAAGTTTTTCTACCACAACCACGGCTTTGAGTTTCACAAGTTTGGCGACGAGACGCTGATGGATCTCCTGATGCGCGAGACGGACCCGAAGCTCGTGAGCTTCCAAATGGACGTGCTGTGGACGGTCTTCCCGGGACAAGACCCCGCCAAGCTGCTCGCGAAGTATCCCGGCCGCTGGGCGCTCATGCACCTCAAGGACCTGAAGAAGGGCGTCGCGACCGGCAGCCTCGCCGGCAAGACGGACGTCTCGAACGACGTCGTTCTCGGCACGGGCCAGATGAAATGGGCTGAGATTCTGCCGGCCGCACGAAAAGCGGGCGTGAAGTATTACTTCATCGAGGACGAATCGCCCACCGCACCGGAGCAGATCCCGCAGAGCATGCGTTTCCTTGAGCGCGTTTCTTTCTAAGGCACACCCTTTTCCCGCCCTAGGTAATCTCAACATGACCACCCGCATCCTCCGCCTAATCACCGCTGCCGCCGGCTTTGCCGCCGCCGCGCAACTCAACGGCGCCGAAGCCGCCTCGAAGAGCGCCGCCGCGCCGTCTGCTGAAACGAAGCAGCAGAAGCTCGTGCGGGTCTCGACGCTCAATACCATCGAGGCCAACCGCGAGTTCCAGACCAACGTGCAACTCCTGCAGGCGCAGCGTCAGGCGGTCATCGAACTTAATGCCGCGTACGAGAAGGAGACCAATCCTTCGAAAAAGAAGGATCTAAAGACCCAGGCGGACGCGGTCCTCGCCAAATTAAACGAGAACAACGAGAAGATGCGTAAGACATACGGGTTCTCCATCGACCGGAACTACACCGTGGTGATCGAGACTTCCCACGTCTACATGTTCGTCACCGACGAGGAGGCCGCCAAGATCGAGGCGGCCGCGAAGGCCGAGGTGGCCAAGCAGAAGAAGTAACGTGCCCCCGAAAGGCCCGCTTCGGCGGGCCTTTTTTCTTTTCGGGTCTCCCTCCTACCCGAGGATACCGTCGATCACGTTGGCGCCCTCGACTCCCGTCAAACGGGCGTCGAGGCCCTGAAACTTCACCGAAAACGCGTCGTGGCGGATACCCAGTTGGTGGAGCATCGTGGCATGGAGATCATGTACCGTGCAGGGATTCTCCATCGCCGCGTAGCCGAGATCGTCGGTTGACCCGTAGACCTGGCCCCGCCGGATGCCCGCTCCGGCGAGCCACATGGACATCGCCTTGTTGTGGTGATCGCGACCGGTCGAGCCCTTGTTGGCCTGCGCCATTGGGGTGCGTCCGAACTCGCCCGACCACACCACGAGGGTGTCGTCCAACATCCCGCGTTGCTTGAGGTCCTTGATCAGCGCGGCCGAGGCCCGATCGGTCTCGCGGGCCCGGAGCGGCAATTCCTCCACCAGCTGACTGTGGTGATCCCAGTCGCGGTGGTAGAGCTGGATAAACCGCACACCCCGCTCCGCCAGCCGGCGTGCCAGCAGGCAATTCGCAGCGAACGAACCGTCGCCGGGTATGCAGCCGTACATTTCGAGTGTCGCCGCGCTTTCACCGCGCAGGTCCGTGAGCTCCGGAACGCTCGCCTGCATCCGAAAGGCCATCTCGTACTGGGCGATCCGCGTGGCGATCTCCGGGTCGCCCACCAACGCCTCGTGCTGGCGATTCAGGATGTTGATCGCGCGGATATCGGCTTCCTGCTGCCCCCGGCCGATTCCGGCCGGGTTGCCGAGGTAATGAACCGCATCGCCCCGGCCGTGCAGCTGCACTCCCTGAAAGCGGCTGGGCAAAAACCCGCTGCTCCATTGCCGCGCGGCCACTGGCTGCGGGGAGCGGCCCGGCCCGGTTGAAATCATCACCACAAACCCCGGCAGATCCTCCGCCTCGCTGCCGAGTCCGTAATTGATCCATGCGCCCATGCTGGGCCGGCCCGCGATCTGCGAGCCGGTGTTCATGAACATGTGCGCCGGGTCGTGGTTGATCGCGTCCGTCGTCATCGAACGGATCAGGCAGATGTCATCGACGACCGAGCCGATGTGCGGGAACAACTCGCTGATCTCGACCTGCCCGCGGCCGAACTTCCGGAATTTGAACTGCGGCGCGTGACAAACGAGCTGCTGCCCCTGCAGCTGCGCCAGCTGCTGTCCCTTGGTTAAACTTTCCGGCATCGGCTGGCCATGCATGGCCGCGAGCTTCGGTTTCGGATCAAAGGTCTCCAGTTGCGACGGCCCTCCCGCCATCGTCAGCCAGATCACCCGCTTCGCGCGCTGCGGCAAAGGCAGCGGATGGATAACCCCGCGGGCGGGAGCCGCGCGCAGATCACGTCCCGACATCAGCGATGCCAACGCCACCGTTCCCACGCCTTGGGCGCCCCGGCCGAGAAAGGCGCGGCGGGTCAGTGGGGAAAACGGCTCCGGGTTCATCTTGTCCTCAGGAACGGGTTATCGACTCGTGCAGGTTCAGCAACACGCGCGCCACGTGTGTCCATCCCGCGAGCTCAACCGGATCCAGGCCCGCGGGCACCGGCGACTGGCCCGTGGAGATCAGGGCCGCGGCCGCCTTCGGATCCGCCCGGTAAAAGGCGCCCTGACTCACCAAAAGTTCCTCCGCCACCCGCACCTCCTCCGCGCGCGGATCCCGCTGGAGTGCCCGGCGCCACGCGTAGCGGATGCGTCCCGCGGATTCCACCCCGCCCTCCGTGAGGATGCGTGCCGCGAACACCCGCGCCGCCTCCACGTAGGTCGGGTCATTGAGCAAAACCAGCGCCTGCTGCGGCAGATTGGAACGATTGCGGTCCGCCGTGCACTCCTCGCGACTCGGTGCGTCAAAGGCCAGCAGACTCGGATGCAGGAAGGTGCGCTGCCACCAGACGTAAAGGCCGCGACGGTGCTGGGCCGCACCGCTGTCCGTATCGTACGTGCGCGGGGGAAAGTTGAGGTTCTCCCAGTAATGATCCGGCTGGTACGGCTTTACACTCGGTCCGCCGATCGCGGGCACCAGCAAGCCGGAAATCGCCAGCGCGGTGTCACGCACCAGCTCCGCCTCGACCCGGAAGCGACTTTGCCGCGCGTGTTCCCGGTTGTAGGGATCGCGCGCCAATTGCTCCGGCGTCGCCTCCGAGGTCTGCCGGTAAGTCGCGCTCAGGACGATCGTCCGCACAATGTGCCGGACGTCCCAACCTCTGTCCATGAACTCGCAGGCGAGCCAGTCGAGCAGCGCCGGATTTGGCGGCGGCTCGCCCTGCGCCCCGAGATCGTCGGCCACGCGGCTGAGGCCCGTGCCGAAAAACTGTTTCCACAGTCGGTTCACGACTGTCCGCGCCGTCAGCGGGTTCTCGCGTGATACCAGCCAGCGGGCCAGATCGAGCCGCGTCGGCTCTTTGCCGGCGAAGTCCGGCCCCGGCAAATAGTGCGGCAAAGCCGCGCGCACCACTTCGCCCGTCTCGTCCATCCAGTTCCCGCGCGCAAGGATCCGCACCTCCCGGCGCTTCGGGGACGATTCCGTCACGAGGCACTTGGGCAATGTGTCGTGGTACGCCCGGCGCTCCTTCTCGGCCACCGCGAGGATTTCCCGCACCGGACGATGTTTCGTCTCCACGTTCGCCAGAAAATAGTCCCGCACCGCCAGCCGCTCCTTAGGGCCACGCTCCGCCGAGGATTTATTCAGCGCGGCCGCCACCGCTCGCGCCGTGCGCACATTCGCCGCCGGGGCATTGGCGTCGGCTTTCAACTCAGGCAGAACCGTTACTCCTTCGGCAAACCCGCGTTCCCACTCGGTTTGGGCGACAGCCGTCTCCGCGGAAGTGGCCTGCACCTTTCGTCGCGCCTCCTCCACCGCCGCATCCAAGGCCGCGAGCCGCCGCTCCTGCTCCGCGTCGAGCACCAGCATGCCGTCCTCGCGACGGCCGACCGCGGCTTCCTTCACGTCGGCGAAAAACGCGCCGAGCGAGTAGAAGTCCCGCTGCGTGAACGGATCGAATTTGTGGTCGTGACACTGGGCGCAGCCCGTCGTCTGCCCGAGCCAGGCGGCGCCCACCGCGCGGACACGATCCGTGAGCATCCGCGACTCGTAATCCTTCGGCTGCGCCCCGCCTTCCTCGGTCGACAACAGCAGGCGATTGAAAGCGGAGCCGACTCGGGATTCCCGATCGGCGTCCGGCAGCAGATCGCCCGCGATCTGTTCGAGTGTGAAGCGGTCGAAACGCTTGTTGGCGTTGAAGCTCCGGACCACCCAATCGCGGTAGGGCCAGACGTTCCGCGGATTGTCGCTGTGGTAGCCGATGGTGTCGGCGTACCGCACCACATCCAGCCAGCCGATCGCCATGCGTTCACCGTAATGCGGACTTTGCAGGACGCGCTCAACCAACCGCGCGTAGGCGTCGGGCGCGCCGTCGCGCTCGAACGCCGCGACGTCCTCGGGCGCGGGCGGCAGCCCCGTGAGATCGGAATGAAGGCGGCGAATCAGCGTGCGGCGATCGGCCTCCGGCGAGGGCTTGAGCCCCAGGTGTTCGAGGCGCCGCGCCACGAGCACATCAACGCCGTTGGCATTTGGCGGAACCGCCGCCTTCAAGGGCGGCTCGTACGCCCAATGCCGCTGGTACGTCGCGCCCTGCGCGATCCAGCGTTCCAGGACCGAACGCTCACGGGCGTCGATGGTCTTGTGCGTCTCCGGCGGCGGCATGACCTCGTCGGACTCCTTGGACGCGATGCGCAGCAGCAGTTCACTCTCGGCGGGCTTGCCCGGCACGAAAGCTCCGCGCGCGAGGGCATCCTCGCGAACATCCAGGCGTAGCTTGGCCTTGCGTGTGCCGGCGTCGGGACCGTGACACAGAAAGCACTTGTCGGACAGAATCGGCCGGACGTCGCGGTTGAACTCGATTTTCTCCGGCACCTCGCCCGCGACGCTCGCCGCCGCCAGCACGCCCGGCAGCAGCAGGAACGGGAAAAGGCGCCGCGCAGGCATGCCGGAATGCTTCAGGCCAGAATGCCCTGCACGACCTTCGCCGGCAGAACACCCGTGAGTCGCTGGTCGAGTCCCTGGAACTTGTAGGCGAGCTTCTCGTGGTGGAGCCCCATGAGTTGCAGGATGGTCGCGTGCAGATCACGGATGTGAACCGGGTCGCGCACCACGTTGTAGGACATCTCGTCGGTCTCGCCATGAACCGTGCCGCCCTTGATACCGCCGCCCGCGAGCCAGATCGAGAAGCAGCGCGGATGGTGGTCACGACCATAATTGGTCTCGGTCAGCGCGCCCTGACAGTAAACGGTCCGTCCGAATTCCCCGCCCCAGATGACCAGAGTGTCGTCCAGCATGCCGCGCTGCTTGAGGTCCTGCAGCAGGGCATAACACGGCTGGTCGACGTCCTTGCACTGGGAGGCGATGTCGCGCGGCAGCGAGCCGTGCTGATCCCAGCCGCGGTGGAAGATCTGCACGAAGCGCACGCCACGCTCGACCAAGCGGCGCGCCATGAGGGCCGAGCTCGCGAACGTGCCGCGCACCCGCGCCTCCTCACCGTAGAGCGCGTAGGTGGACTCGGGCTCCTGGGAGAGATCGGCGAGCTCCGGGATGCTGGCCTGCATCCGGAACGCCATCTCGTACTGCTGCGTGCGCGTCTGGATGTCCGGATCGCCCAAGGCCTCATAGCTGCGGCGGTTGAGCTGCTCGAGACCGTCGAGCATCTCGCGGCGCAACTCGCGCGGGATGCCGGGCGCGTCGTTCAAGTAGAGCACCGGATCGCCGGACGGACGGAAGGAGACACCAGCGTGCTTACCCGGCAGGAAACCCGAACCCCAAAGGCGGGCCGAAATCGCCTGCACGTTGGAGAACGGACTCGAGTGCTTCGCATGCAGCACCACGAATGCGGGGAGGTCGCGATTCATCGAGCCGAGGCCGTAGGCAAGCCAGGAGCCCAGCGAAGCCTTCCCGTTCTGCATCGAGCCGGTGTAGACGAGCTGGTTGGCCGGCTCGTGGTTGATCGCATCCGTCTGCATCGAGCGGATCACGCAGATATCGTCCGCCATTTTCGCGATATTGGGCAGCAGCTCGCTGATCCAAATGCCGCTCTTGCCGTGCTGCGCGAACTTGAAGCGGCTCGGCGCCAGCGGGAAAGACGCCT
>JAURJO010000496.1 GCA_030832235.1 Verrucomicrobiota bacterium | reverse complement strand
CGGTCGCGGAGGCGGCGACGGTCCAGTAGCGCGTGGGGTTGAAGTTCAATTCGATCTCGGTGCCCTTGGCGGTGATGTCCTGCGTCTCGGAAACCAGTTCGTTCTGTTCCTCGCGGGTCTCCGGCCGGGTGAAGTGGGCGATGTCGAGCTTTGTGAGCCGCACAACCTCTTGGAGGATTTGGTCGTTTGTCAGCGTGCGGCCCTGCGCGGCGGCGGAGTTGGTCACCCACGACCGGGCCCGCGTCGCGAGGTTGAAGAACTGGTTGCCGTTGGGTGAGTCGAAATCAAGGTTCCGGATCCGCTGCGCGATGATCCGCATGCTCCCGTTGCGGGAGTCGATCTGCGTTGTCTCGTAGGCGTTGGCCCGCAGCACCAGCTTCCCGCCGGCAAGATTGAGCGAGAAACCGTAGTCCCGCCCGTGCCCGGTGGGATCCGGCAGTGGACCGAGGTACAGACCGACCGCGTAGCCCTGCGGCTGGAAGCTGTTCGACTGGTTGTAGTGGAAGTTGATCCACCGCGCCGCCTTCACCACCACGCCGGCTGTCTTGGTGCTACCGCCGGCCCGCACCCAGTCCGCCGGGTTGAGGTTGAAGGTCGAGGGGTAGTCGAGCACGACCGAGCCGTCCGGCAGTGCGCGGAATAGCGGGATGCCGCGCTGACGCTGGCTGCGTTCATCCTTGCGGTAGCCCAGGGTCGTGATCACCCGCTCACCCAGCAGGTGGCTCTGCAGGACACCGCCCCGCGTCCGCAGCACGGTTCGGTCCCACGTGGTGGTGGAATCGAACCAGTAATCGGGCGCAAGGCGGGCCTGCTCTGTGACGAAGTTCGGCGTCGCCGCCGGCGTTCCCGGGTTGATCCATCCGCCCCAACGGTACGGGTAGGTTCCGGGCTGGAAGTCGCGCGGGGCGCGGTCCGCGTTGAAGCCGATGTTATCGCCCACGTAGTAGCGGTAGTAGGTGTAGGCGATGTTCAGCGGCGTGAAGTTGGATGAGGTGCCGGTGCGGGCCGGATTCCACGCATGCGTCGAGCTGAGCACGTCGCGCCAGATCGTGCCGCGCGACCGGTTGAGCTTGTACTCGCCGTACCCCAGCACCTGCTGCAGTCCCAGCCAGCGCAGCAGCCCCGGCTCGTTCCGCAGGTCCAGCCGGTAGGCGAGCTGTCCGCGGAACGTTTCCCGTTCCGACGGCCCCCCGGTGATGCCCTTGGTGTTCCAGAAGCCGATGTACGGCCGTTGGAAGAAGGGATTCGGGCTGCCGTCCGGCAGGCGCTCGTTGGCGTCGATATGGAGGAAACCCGTCGCGCCCGAGCTCCCCGCCGTTCCGTACAGGCTGCGGTTGTCGCGCCGCGAGGCCTCGCGGAAATAGCCTGCCTGCAGCGCCAGCTGCTGCCGCGACGTCTCGAGCAGGGTTTGCTCCACCTGCAGGTGCGTCATCAGGGTCGTCTCGTTCAGGCGGTTCATCGCCGCCAGATTCACGCGCCGCCAATCGTAGATCGCCGTGCTGGTCACCGAGGGGTCGCTGGAGAAGAGCGGCTGCGTCGCCCGGATCTGCTCCGGGGTGGTGTTGACGAGCACGATGTTCTGGTTGCGCCCCTCCGGCGACGTCGTGCTGCTGGTCCTTCCGGGACCCCAGTAACCGATACGGCCGTCGGTATCGATGAAGAGCGCGGATTGGTCGCGCAGGCTCGCGCTCGTGAAATAGGGAGGGAGGGTGGTCGCGGTGAACGCGCCGGGGACCGTGACGCCGTTGATCCGCGCCGTCGTCGTCACGGGGTCCCAGGTGGGCTGGCCCGCCTTGAGCCACCCGGTGATCGCGTCACGTGGCGGGGTGGTGTTAGGCCGGTTGCCGTCGATGTGGTAATAAAAGTGGGAGGCGGTCAGCGTGGTTCCCCGGAAAGGTCGGTAGCGTACCATCGCGTTCAGGCGGCGGGTGTCGGTGCCGGAGGGCTTTCGCACGTACCCGTCGCGCTGGTAGACCGCACTCGCGCGGATCGCGAGGACGTTGGGCCGGAGGACGCGGTTGAAGTCGAGGCTCGTGCGGCCGCCGTCGAAGCTGTCGAATCGCACGGCGATTTGCGTGCGGTCGCGGCTGGTGTTGGCCGACGCGGGCGCCATGTTTACGGTGCCGGACGCGTTCCCCAGGCCGAACACGGTGGAGTTGGGTCCGCGGCTGATCTCGACGGCGTCGAGCACCGAGGGGTCCAGCGGCATGCGGCCGCTGGTCTCGAAGTTGGCGAAGGAGATGTTCGCGGAGCCGACGCCCCGCACGCGGTTGGAGCCGTTCGGGTTGAGGGAGTTGTCGGTCGGGCTTCCGTTGCGGTCGACAGCGAATTCCGTGTAGGTGCCGATTCCCTCGGTGCCGGCCTCGTAAAGGAAGATGTCGTTGATATCGAGCAGCGCGAAATCCGCCATCTGCTCCTTGGTTATGACGGTGATCGACGAGGCGAGGTCCTCGACCCGCGAATTGAGCCGCGTGCCCGACATGGTGTTCGACGCGTAATAGCCCCGGCCCGAACCGGAGACCTCGAAAGGAGAGAGTACGACGGTATCCCCGGCGCGCGGGGCGGACGTCGCCCCCGCGGACGACGGTGCGGTCGCGGCGGGAGGGCTGCCGGTCTCTCTTCGTGCGGGGGCCGCGGGATCCTCCGGCGAGGTCTGGGCGTGAAGGAGCGTGGCGAGCAGGGGCAGGAGCAACGTGTGCGCGGCAAGGCGGCGACACGGCGGCAGGGCGCGTTCGGTGGGCATGGCGGGGTGGGGTGGGGCGCTGGCGCGGGACCAGTCGGTCGCCGGTCGGCTGTCCGTCAGATAGGCGGCTCCGCCGAGCCGCGACAAGAGCCTTCGGGGTCGGTTCATGAGGGGTCAGCCTTTTACATGTTAGCCGGTTGCCCGGGACTGGCTCCCGTTTGCGCTAACATGTAAAAGGCTGACCCCTTGGGACAGGTGCTGGTGATTCCGCCGGATTTCGGCTCGGCAGCTTACCACGCGCGGCCTTTCCTCGCACTATCGTGGGAGATCTTCCGTCCAGCCTTGTCGCCGAGTTCACCTTTGTGGGCCGCACGGGCGGGCCCGTGAAGGCGCTGCGGGGTTTCCGTAAGACGCACCACAGCGTCCCGGACGCGGTCAACCCGGCGACGCTGGGTTTTCTTGCCCGGCTCTGCACCGAGGAACTCGCGGAGGAGGCCGAGGCGCTCTTCCAGGCCGCCCGCCAAGCGCTCGCCTACAAGCGCAAGGACATCGCCCTCGCGGTCACAAGCCCCTCCGCGGTGCTGTCCGCCCGCGACTTCACCGTGGAGCTCGCCTATTCCCTAGAGGAGGCCGATCCGGCCCGCTACACGGTCACGGCGACCCTTTCGGCGCTCCGTGACCTTGACGTGGCGCGCTCACCGGAGTTCGCGGGCGTCTTCGCCCGACGCTTCTCGGAACTCTCCTTCAAACTCCGCGAGGGCACTCGCGTCGAGGCAGTCATCGACGCGGTGGAATCCCTCGATGCCGATACCGGGCTCTCGGTGACCTACCCGTCCGACTGCCGCGACTGCACTCTGACCGTCGAAGGCGTTGATGCCGTGGTTCGCTGTAACGGCGCCTCATTGGAAGTGGTCTTCCCGCGCCCGGGCGCTCCCGCGGATTTGATCGAAGCCTTCGCCGCCGTCCGGGAGGCGTTCCAACTCAGCAAGCCCCTCAAAGGCATGCTCGGGTAGCGGGTGGGGGGAACCACGAATGGACACGAAGGGGCACGAATGAAGGTGTTCCAGAATTGTTCCGCGGTTGAGGAACCACGGATGGACGCGGATCGACACGGATGAGGTGCTTCCGATGTAGCGGCGGCCGTTTGCCGCGGACCATACCGGAAGACGTGGAGCCGGAGGCCTTCCCGCCTTGCTCCATGGAGGCCAATTACGGACGCACCCCGGCGCCCGTGGAAGGGCGCCGGGGCGAAGGTCACTTGCGGAACATCGCGTCGGACGCGTTGCCGCCGCTGAGCACGTAGGCCAACAGGTCCTGCAATTCGTCGGGATTGAGCGAGTTGATGAGGCCCGGGGGCATCATCGAGATCGCGGACGCGCGGCGCGATTTAACGTCGGAGACCTTCACGCGGGTCTTTTCGTCGGGCATGAACGGATTGGCCATGACGAGCAGTTCGCCATTTTCCTCACCGACGACACGGCCCATGAGCGCGTCGCCGGCGGCGCGCTCGATCTGCTCGCTGCCGAATTGGTCGCTGATGACCTTCGAGGGCTCGATGATGTTCTCGAGCAGGTCGCGGATGCTGTAGCGGCTGCCGGCGCCCGTGAGGTCCGGGCCGATGCCGGCGCCCTCATTGCCCAGGCGGTGGCACATGACGCAGGCCGTGGCGGTGAACATCGACTTGCCGCGGGCGAAGTCGCGGCCGGAGAGCTTGGCCGGCAGGGCGGCGATGGCATCGCCGACGGTGTAGGCGCGGCCGGGACCCTTCGGAAGGATCGCAGGTGCGGCGAACGACGGCGGGGGAGGGGCGGACAAAGCCTCGAGGGCGGCGCGTTCCGCGCGATTGGAAACGTTGGCGAGCGACTCGGTGCGGATGTTCTGGATGAAGCCCGAGAAGCTCATGCCGCCCTTCCAGTTGCGGGTGCGCGGGAACCAGGAGAAGAACTCGGTGCGGAGCTTCGGGGTCCAGCCGACGGTGGCGTTGCGCAGCGCGTACGCGTAGGCGATCTGCTGACGGTCAGAGCGGCTGTTGGAGACGTCGGAGACCGTGGAGCCGTAGCGGTCGTTGCGAGCGATCACCCGGGCGCCGCCGAGCTCCTCGCCGGTGACGGTCACGGGCTCGGAAACGCTGAGCAGCGGCACGGTTTTGGCGACGACCTGGGTGGAACCGAGATAGATGAGCAGGTTGACGAGCTCGCGGTTCACAAACGCGTCCGAGTGCGGGAAGTGAGGTTCGAGCTTCGCGGCGACCGTCGCGCAGACCTCGGAGGAAGGCTTGCCGCCGCGCGTGAAGACGAGTTGCCACGCGCGGAGCAGGGGAAGACGCAGCTCCGGCGCGACCTGCGCGAAGTCGAGACGGCCTAGCGAGGCGATGATCTTCGGCTGCAGCGCCTTGTCACCGACGCGGGCGAGGGCGATCAGCGCCTCGATGGAGGCTTGCGGGTGGAGCTCGGCGAGCGCGCGGTCGGCCCAGCGGGCGACGGGCTGGCGCTCGAGGACGACGCGCGCCGAGAAGCGCAGGGTACGGTCCTTGCTCGAGAGATGCGGCCAGGCGGTGTCGAGGGCGGAGGCGGGTGCACCGTCGGTGTGAAACTCCTCGAGCGAGCGGCGAACAAGCGCCTCCTTGGTCGGCGCCAGCGCCTTGGCCGGCGCGGTGCTTTCGGGACCGGTGTAGGTCACGCGGTAGAGGGCAGACTGGGTGCGGCGGCCGCCGACCGTGAAGTACATCGCGCCGTCTTTCGGATGAATAATGACGTCGGTAAGCGGCAGCGGCTTGCCGGCGACGAACTCGGTCTTCTCGCCACGGAAGCTGGCGCCGTCGGGCGTGAGGTGGATGGCGTACATCGTGCCGTAGGTCCAGTCGCAGGCGAAAAAGGCGCGCTGGTACTTGGCGGGAAACTTCGCGCCCGTGCCGAAGACGACGCCGGTCGGACTGCCAGGACCAATGTCGACCACGGTCCCGAGGCTGTCGGCGTAGTAGTCGGGCCAGCGGCCGGCGCCGCTGCGCCAGCCGAAGTCGCCGCCGGGCACGGCGTGGTTGATGCGGGTGGGCATATACCACGGGGCGCCTTGGTCCCACTCCATGTCGGAATCGTAGGTGAACAGTTCGCCGTTTTGGTCGAACGCGATGTCGTACTGATTGCGGAAGCCGAGCGTGAGGAGCTCAACCGTCTTTCCCTCGGGATCCGTACGACCGATGTACCCGCCCGGGGCGTACTTGTTGCGGGCATGGCCGCGGGCGTCCCACATGCGCGGCAACAGATGGTCCTCTCCCCAGGCCACGGGACGGGACTTCTCCATGTTCACCGGCAAGTCGGTGTGGTTGCCGTTGGCGAACACGATGGACTTGCCGTCGGGCGACAGCACCAGCGCGTGGGTGCCGTGCTCACCCGTGCCCTTCATGGCGCGGAGGAACTCGAACTTGTCGAACTGGTCGTCTCCGTCGGTGTCGCGGAGGCGCCACAGGCCGGAGCGCGGACGGTTTTCGCTCACCATGACATAGAGGCTGTCGAAGGCGTAGAGCAGGCCGTGGGCGCCGACCTCTAGTTTCTCCACCGGGCCCTCCTTGCCTTTAGTCTCAGCCTTCTTCGATTTTTTCGCGTCGGGTTCGGCGGCCGTGGAAGCCACTGCCACGGTGTTCAGGTCGATATTGAGTTTCTCGATTTTGGTGCCGGTCGAGGTTCCGATCGGCGGCGGCGTGATGCGATAGATGGCGCCGTACTGATCGGAAGCGAGAATGCGGCCCTTCGGATCAGTCGTGAGTGAGACCCATGAGCCTTGGTCCATCCGTGGCACGCTGTAGAGCATCTCGACGCGAAAGCCGGGCGGCGCCGTGATGCCCGACGGGTCGGCGGGCGGCGGCAGGTCGGCCGGGTTGGGGCGGACGGCGTTGGTTTTCTTCTGCTCGGCGGCGGGCAAGAGCGCGGCGGCGAGCAGAGTGAGTAAGGCGAGGCGGGTGAGCATGATTATGAAAATGAAGGGACTGTGGGAAGACGTGCGGGGGCGGCGCGGGTGACGTCAGAACCGCTGGGTGTAGGTGAGGAAGAAGGCGCGGGGCTGCACGGGGACGTACTGCAGCATGGTGTCGCGGCCAGTGGCGGGCAGGGAGGTGTAACTCTGGCGGTCGCCGGGGTTCACGCCCCAGCCGCGCCAGGTCATGACGCCCTCGCTGTCGAGGACGTTGTTGATATTCAGGTTCACCGAGCGCGTCCGCGAGATCGTGTAGCCGACGGTGAGGTTGAATTGGTTGAAGCGCGGCAGGGTGATGACGTTGGCGATGTTGCCGGCGCGTTCGCCCATGTGGCGCCACGAGACGTTGGTGAACCAGTCGCGCGTGCGGTAATCGAGGGTGGTGTTGAGAATGAAGTCCGGATTGTTGTCCGCGGGTTTGCCTGAGAAATCGAGGTAGCTGTCGTCGTCGCGGCCGTTCACGCCGGCGACGAACACCTTCCAGATCGTGTTGGTTGATTTCTGCGAGGTGAAGACCGACCGCAGACGCAAACGCTCGGAGAAGCGGTACTCGCCCTCCAGCTCGATGCCGTACGAGGTGACCATGTTGTAGATGGGATCGGGATAATACGGCGTGGTGCCGTCGGCCTCGGTGGCCTGCGGGTTGCTGTTGATGTTGCCGAGACGGCTCCAGAACGGGGTGAGCGTGAGGGTGAGGTCCTTGCGCTTCCAACGGTAGCCGACCTCCCATTGCTCGACCGTCTGCGGCTTGGGGCGCAGGTTGTTCAGGCGGAAGACGGAGTTGTAGTTGCGGAAGAATCCGTAGTCGGGGGCCTTCTCGCCGTCGGCGAAACGCACGTAGAACGAGTTCTCGTTATCGATGACGAAGTTGGTGGCGACGGACCACGAGAAGCTGAGGACGTCCTTGTCGAAGAACCACTTCGCGGCCGCGTTGGGGATCTGGAAGCGGTTGTCGTACATCGTGAGCGGGTCGCCGTCGGCGCCGCCGTAGGTGGGGTCCCAGT
>JAURJO010000495.1 GCA_030832235.1 Verrucomicrobiota bacterium | reverse complement strand
CGGATTTTCTGGTCGGGGAGTTCCTGCTTGATGCCGGCGTCGACCGGCATCCGGTCGTTCTCCGGCGTCAGTCCGACCTCGCGCATGGCCTTGAGCAACTCGCGCTGCATCTCGGCGACGATGCCGGCGTAGCGCGGGAGGTCGATCAGGTTGCGGCGCTCCTCGGGGTCGAACTCGATGTTGTAGAGCTCGGCCCGGTGGCGGTCGGGACCGCCGTCGCCGTGCGGGGAGCGGGAATACTTCCAGGATTCGGTGCGGACCGCGCGGACGTTCGGCGTGTAGGGGAACTGCTTCTCGTAGTTGTAGTGGTAGAGCCATGATTTGCGCCACGCGGGGTCGCCCTGCTGCACGAGCTGCTTCCACGAGCGCCCGTGGATGCCGGAGAGGGCCGGTGCGCCGGCGAGTTCGAGCAGGCTGGGCGCGACGTCGACTGTGAGCACCTGCTGGTCGATCACCCGCGGACGATCGGTCGGGGTGAGGCCGGGGTAACGCACCAATTGCACGATCCGCATGCTGGGCTCGTGGGCGGTGCGCTTGTCGACCATGCCGTGCTCGCCGTTGAGGATGCCGTTGTCGCTCATGAAAACGATGATCGTGTTGTCGAGCTCGCCGCGTTCGCGCAGCAGGGCGTGGAGCCGGCCGACGCTGTCGTCCACGGAGAGGATCGTGCCCCAGTAGGCGCGGGTCATCGCCTCGAAGTCCTTCACCGCGGCGGGAGAATCGTCGGGGAATTTTTTCCGCCACTCGAACAACGGGCCGTAGATGCCGTGCCACGTGTAGAGCCGCTCGCGGATCCACGCGGGTTTGTCGTCCAGCATGAACGCGGTCTCCGGGTACGGCACCGGCACCTGGGCGAAGGTCCGCTCGTACTTCGGCTCGGGGAAATAGAAACTGTGCGGAGCCTTGTGGCCGATCATGAGCAGCCACGGCTTGCCGTCGCGCGGCCGGCGGAGCCAGTCCTCGGCCATTCCGGTCACGACGTGCGTGTAGTATCCCTTCACGACCTCGCGGCGGGTGCCGTTGAGGTTGAATTCGGTGTCGAAGTACTTCCCCTGGCCCTTGTGGGTGACGAACCAGTTGAAGCCGGGGCGCGGCTCATCGTTGTCCTCCCCCATGTGCCACTTGCCGATGTAGGCGGTGTCGTAGCCGGCGGCTTGCAGCACGCGTGGGAAGCTGGGCAGCGCGGCGGGATACTCGGTGAAGTTGTTGGTGACGCCGTGCGCGTGGGCGTAGAGCCCGCTCAGGATGCTGGCGCGGCTGGGCGAGCACAGCGACGTCGTGCAGAAGGCGTTGCGGAAATACACCCCCTCGCGGCCGAGGCGGTCGATGTTCGGGGTGCGCAGGTGCCGGTGGCCGGCGAGCGAGAGGGCGTCCCACCGCTGGTCGTCGGTCAGGATGAACAGGATGTTCGGGCGCTTGGCGGGCGCGGCGAGGGCAAGGACGGGGAGGGCGAGCGACAGCAGGAGGCGCTTCATGGGCAGAAGGGGTTCGTTGACAAAAAACAACGCGCCGGCGGCTGGCAACCGCCGGCGCGGATTCGGGCGAAGGCCCAGACGGGAGTTACTGGGGAATCGGGTCGCCGCGGCGGACGGTCTTGCCCTCCCACACGGCCTCGTCGGTCTTTCGATCGTAAGTGAGCACGCGGTTGGCGCTGCCGGGCGCCGGAGCCAGGTCCACCTGCGGGAGCCACTTGCGGTGCTCGGCCGCGACGGCGGCGAACTCGGGTCGGCCGATCAGGTTGGTCCACTCGCGCGGGTCGGCGTCGTGGTCGTAAAGCTCCTCCGTGCCGTCGGCATAGCGGATGTAGCGCCAGCGCTCACTGCGGATGCCGTGGTTGCCCTGGTTGTGGCTGGTGATGGCCGGGCGCTCGCGTTTCGCGGCGGCGTTGCGCAGCTGCGGCACGAGGCTGAGGCCCTCCAGATCGTTGCGCGCCGGCAGACCGCAGAGTTCCACGAGCGTGGGATAGATGTCCATGAGCTCGGCCGGTTGGCGCGAGCGTCCGCCGGATGTGACGCCCGGGCCGGCGAAGACGAGCGGCACGCGGGTGCCGTTGTCCCAGAGGGTGTTCTTGCCGGTGATGCCCTTCTCGCCGAGGTGCCAGCCATGGTCGCCCCAGAGCACGATGACGGTGTTCTGCGCTAGGCCGGCCTCCTCGAGCGCGGTCATGATGCGCCCCACCTGGGCGTCGACGAAGCTTGTGCACGCGAGGTAGGCGCGCACGAGGTTGCGCCACTGGTTGTTTTCGCGGACCCACTTGAGCCGCGGCTCGGGCAGGTTCCAGTGAAGGTACCACGAGAATCGGGGGGTGTCGGCGCGGTCGTCCTCCTTCACTGGCGGCAGCACGCTGTCGTCGTCGGGATACAGATCGAACCACTTCTGGGTCGCGTAGCACGGCACATGCGGGAGGAAGAAACCCGCGCTGAGGAAGAACGGCTGGTCCTTGGGGGCGGACTTGATCTGGTCGACGGCCCAACTCGCGACCTGGTAGTCGCCCTTGTCCTCGTCCTTATGGGGGAAAACGCCCCAATCCATGAGCGGGTTGTTTCCCATCGGGGTCTCGCCGATCAGTTTTTTCTCCGGTCGCACACCGACTCCCGGGTTGGGCCCGACGACATCGAACTCCTTCGGCGCGCCGACCGCGGCGGCGACCTTGGCGTTTTTTCCCTTGGCCTTCCCGCCGGCGCCCGGCGAGCCGGCTCCACCGTGGTAAATTTTCCCCGCGGTGAGGGTGCGGTAACCGTTGGCCGCGAAGTGCTGCGGCAGCGCGACGCGGTCCTTCCACTCGGGGAGTGTGCGGAACCATGGCGCGAGACCGTAGATCCCGGTGGTGGTGGGCCGCAGGCCGAGCATGATGCTCGTGCGCGACGGGTTGCAGAGCGGCGCGTTGCAATGCGCGTTGAGCATCGTGGTGCCGCGTGCGGCGAGGCGGTCGATGTTCGGCGTCTTGGCCATCGGATGCCCGCCCATGTGACCGATCCAGTCGTTTTGGTCGTCGATGGCGATGAAGACGACGTTGGGGCGGCGTGCCGGCTGATCGGCCGCCGAGGCGGGCGCGGACGCGAGGACCGGCAGGAGGCACAGGAAAAGCTTTCGCGGGGTGATCATGGGGAGGGGTAAAAACAGGGTGGGTCAGTCCTTCACGGGCGCGGCCTTGTGTTTCGCGAGGTGTTCGGGCCGGGCTTTGGCGTAGCGATCGAGCACGGCCTGCAAGCGCCGGCCCTCGTCGGCGGCGGCACCGGAAAGCGCGGCGGTCCGCAACGGCTTGTCCTCGAACGGATCCTTCACGAGGTCGTAAACGGAGCCGTCGCGGTAGAGCTTCAGGGTTCGGCCCTGCGCGAACTCGAACGTGGCGTCGCGGCCGCCATTGCGCGCGTACCAGAGGTAGTACGAGTCGCGTGGTTTACCCGGCTGCCCGAGGAGTTGCGGCAGGAAACTCTGCCCGTCGATCGCCAGCTCCGCGGGGACCTTGGCCCCCCCGGCCTCGCAGACGGTGGGCAGGAAATCGACGCTGCACACGAGGTCGTCGTTGACGCGTCCCGCCGGGATGCGGCCCGGCCAGTTGGCGATCAGAGGCACGTGGTTGCCGCGGGCGGTGCGGGTGCCCTTGCCGCCCTTGTAATCCTGACCTTTGAACCGCGTGGTTACCTGCACGCCGGTGCCGTTGTCCCCGGTGAAAAGAATCAGGGTGTTCTCTCGCAGGCCGAGTTCCTCGAGCTTCGCGACCAGCCGGCCCACCATTTTGTCCATGTATTCGGTCATGTCGGCGAAGTGCTTCACGTCGCGTTGCTCCTGCTCGCTCTTGAGCTTGGGATCCCATGCCTTGCTGTCCGGCGTCGCCTGGAACGGGTCGTGAGTAAGGATCATCGGGTAGTAGAGGAAGAACGGCTTGGCGCGATGGCGCGTCACGAAGTCCAAGGCGAAGTCGCTGATGAGCTTCGGGCCGTACTCTCCGTTGGAAAAGTCGAGCTCGCGGCTGTTGTGCTCCAGGCCCGGGTTGGCGTAGCGCGGCGGGCGGCGGGTGTGCTGCCAGAGGTAGGCCTCGTCGAAACCGAAGTGCTGCGGAAGCGCGGGGTCCTTGCCGAGCTGCCACTTGCCGCAGATGCCGGTCGTGTAGCCGGCGCGCTTCAACAGGTGGGCGAACGTGGTGGCCTTCGGATCGAGCAGGCCGAACTCGATGTAGTTCCTGACGTTGTAGATGCCCGTCATGAGCTGCGCGCGCGTGGGCGTGCACAGCGGCTGCACGTAGCAGCGCTCGAAGCGCATGCCGGTGGCGGCGAGGCGGTCGAGGTTCGGCGTGCGGTAGGACTCGCCGCCGTTGGCGGTCACGCACTCGTAGCCGAAGTCGTCGGCCATGATCAGCACAACGTTGGGTTTCCGCTCGGCGGCGGAGAACGCGGTCGCGACGCCGAGAACGAAGAGGGCCGCGAGGCGCGGGCTGAGCCGAAGGGGTTTCATGGCGCGGATAGAATCGGGGCCCAGGTGCCGTCGGCCAGCGTCGGCGTTTCGCCCGAGGCGGGATGCGCCGCTTTCGCGGCCTGACGTAATTTGCGGGAAAGGTCGGCGACGGTCGCGGCATGCTCCGGTTTCGCCGCGAGGTTGGTGAGCTCGCGCGGATCGGAGTCGTGGTCGTACAGCTCGCGGCCCTGCGAGCCCTCGTCCCATTCCGTGTAGCGCCAGCGCTCGGTGCGCAGGCTGTAGCCGAAGAAACGCTTGCCCGGAGCCGGGCTGGCCTTGGGCGCAGGCGCTACGGCGGGCGCGGCGGCGGCCTTGGCGCGACGCTTGCCGGCTCCGGCGTTGCGCATCACCTGCGTGAGCGCCCAGCCGCGGCCGATCGCGGCGGGATCGCGCAGCAGCGGCGTGAGGTCCTGGCCCTGGAGATTGGACGGAGCGTTCACACCAGCGAGCGCGGCGAGCGTGGGATAGAGGTCGATGTGGCCGACCGGTGAACGCGCGACCCCGCCCGCCTTCGCGACGCCGGGCGCGACGATCAGCAGCGGGATGCGCGCGCTTTCCTCGAACAAACTCTGTTTCTGCCACAGGCCGTGTTCGCCGGTGTGGTAGCCGTGGTCGCTCGTGAAGACGATGATCGTCTTGTCCGCGAGCCCGAGCCGGTCGAGCGCGTCGATCACGCGGCCCACCTGGGCGTCCATGAAGCTGATGCTGGCGTAGTAGGCCTGGAGCGCTTGCCGGCGCAGATCGTCGGTCATCGCGTCCTGCTCGCGCTTGTAGCTCATCAGGGCCGGCGCGGGGATATCGGCCTGATCCTCCTTCACTCCCTGGACGACGCGCATCTTCTCGAGCGGGTACAGGTCGTAGTACGGCTTCGGAGCTACGTAAGGCGTGTGGGGACGGAAAAAACCGACGGTGAGGAAGAATGGCCGCTCCGGTTGGCGGGCGCAGCGTTCGAGCACCCACTCGGCGTCGGTGGCCATCAGGCCGTCGGTGTGGAGGCGATCGCCCTTCGGCGAGGCGTACCAACTGAGGGTGCCGCCGAACTGGCCCGGCGTGAGGCTGAAGATCTTCGGGTGCTCCTCGAGGCGGTCGACACCGGCCGGGTTAAGGCTCAGTTCCCAGGAAGCCGGGTCGTCGTGGCCGACGGTGCCGATCGAGTTGGGCACGTTATAATGGTACGCTTTGCCGATGCGGGCCGCGAGCCAGCCTTGGAGCCTGAAAGCCTGCGGGAGGCTGTGCTGGGCGGGGATGGTCTGCCGGAAAATCTGCGAGTTCTGGTAGATCCCGGTGCTGTCGGGATAGAGGCCCGTCAGCATCGAGTTGCGGCTCGGTCCGCAAAGCGGGAACGCGCAGTAGGCGCGGTCGAAACGGACGCCGCGTGCGGCGAGCCGGTCGAGGTTCGGGGTGCGGGCGAGCGGATCCCCGTAGCAGCCGAGGAGGTTGTTCAGGTCATCGGCGATCAGGAAGAGGACGTTCTTCCTCTCGGGAGCGGCGCCGGAGGCGGCGACGGCGAGGACGGACAGCAGGAGCGCAAGGCGTGCGACGTTTCTCATAGGGGGCGAGGGTGGGGAATTCGCACCCCTCGCGGGACGCCGAAGCAAGCCCTGAAGCTACGCGTTCGCGCGGGAAAACGCGCGCCGTCCGCGCGGCTCAGGGCTTGATCGTGACCTTGCGGATGATGATCGGCGTCACGGGACTGCTGCGCGCGCCGTCCATCCCGGGGTTCATCGGCAGCTCGGCGAGGGCATCGACGACCTCGAAGCCGCGCACGACCTTGGCGAAGATCACGTACGCGGGTGGCAGGCGGTAGTCCTGATGCATGATAAAGAACTGGCTGGTGTTGGTGTTGGGCCCGCGGTTGGCCATCGCCACGACGCCTCGCCGGTAGCCGGCCTTGTAGAGCGCGGAGTTGGCGTCGATCTCGTCGGGAAACGTGCCGCCCCACGCGCTCTCGCCGCCGCGGCCGTCGCCGAGCGGATCGCCGCCCTGCAGCATGAACCCCTTCACCACGCGGTGGAACGTTAGCCCGTCGTAGTATCCGTGTTCGGCCAGCAACCGGAAGTTTTCGACGGCCTTCGGCGCGGCCTCCGGAATGAGCTCCAGCTCGACTTCGCCTTGGTCGAGTTTCAGCACGGCATGACGGCCGCCCGAGCTCTTCGCGCCGGCCGGCACCTTGGGGTTGCCGGGCGTCGCGGCGCCGGGGCCATCAGGTCCCTTGGGCTTGCAGCCGAAGCCCCCGAGGGCGACGGCGAGAATGAGCAGGGCGGAGAACGCGCGGGCGAAACGGTGCATGCGGGCTATGTTGATCGCGACGCCGGCGAGTCAAGTCGCCCGCCATGCCGCGCGCGGCGTCATGGCTTCGGCGGCGTCTCCGCTGGCTTCGGGGTCGGCGCCGTTTCCGGCGCGGGGGCCTTGCGGTCGGCGGGAGACTCCGTGAGCGAACGCAGCAGGTTGGTCGGGCCCATGACCAGCGACCACGAAGGCTTTTCCAAGGTGCCGGCGAGCTTCACCTCGAGGACGGACGACAGGGGCGTGAGCACGGCGCCGACGACGGACTTTAGCACGTTGCCGCTCTCCTGGAAGGGAAAGACCTTGGCATTGAAGTTGAGTTCGTTGCGGCCGAGGGTGTAAGCGCCGTGGGCTTCGATGGCGGAGTTGGCGCCGCGGAGCTCGACTTTCGGGAAGAGCAGTCGGTCCCCGTGGATGCGGAAGTTGCCGCGGGCCTCCGTGAAACGCAGCGAGGTGAAGGTGAAGAGCTCCGAGAGCAGCCCCAGCAATGGGACCTCGCCCAGGCCCGCGCCCCGCAGGGAGGCGTTGCCGTCGCCCTTGTAGCTGAACGGATCGTCGGACCGGCCCTCGCCGGAGGCGGCGACGTCAAGACGGATGTTGGCCCGCTCCTGCACGAAGCGGTCGGGCGGCGGCGGTGGGGCTCCGCGGCGGCGGGCGAGAAACGCCTGCAGGGTGCCGGCCGCGCGGCCCAGCGCCGCCTCCTCGATCGCTACATTGAACCCAAGCCGGCGCCCTTCACCGCGTCCCCAGAGGCGCGCGTTGCCGCTCACCGTGCCGCCGGCGAACGTGGCGCCGAACTTCCCCACCGCGATCTCCTCGCCGCGCACTTGCGCGGTGAAGGTCGCGTCCTCCAGCGGGAAATCGTAAAAGCCGAACGCCCCGCTGCTTTCCACCTGTAGATCCAGTTCGTTGACGGCGGGACGGGCGGCGGCCGGGCCGTGGAATCTTCCGCGGGCGCGGATGTGAGGCGTGCCCTCCACGCGGAAGGGCGCGAGCGGCGCCCGACCGACTTCACCGAGCAGGCCCGCCACGGCCGGCATCCCGAGCGAGGAGCTCGCGTTGAAGTCCAACGTCGACCAATCGGCCCCCGGGACGGAACGGAAGGTGAAGGTGCCGCTCATGTCGCCGTCCTCCAGCGCGCCGAAGAGCTCCAAGCCGTCCACAAAGCCGGGGCGGATCAGGAGCCGTGTCCGCACGCGGTCGAGGGCGACGCCGCGCACCACGGGGCGGTCGGACTCCGCCGCGACGAACACGCGCGTCAGGCGACCCTCGCGCCAGCGTCCAGACACGTCGACACTCGCCGCGGGAGGGGCCGTGGGAAAGTCCAGCTGGCGGAAGAACGCCGGCCACCACGGCCCGAACCAGCGTCCGATGTCGAGCGGCCGCAACTGGCCCTCCAGCAGAAAACGGTAATCCCGGGTGCGGAAGTCCTGTTCGTAACTGCCGCGGGCGAAGTTTTCGCCGACCCGCGCGTAGGCCTCGGGAGCACGGAAACGGCCGGGTTCCAGCTCCACCACGGCGCGGCCGTCCTCCATGATGACGCCGTAGGAATCCATCCGCGGCACCGCCACGCGCGCCGTCAGGCGCTCGAACGCCCAGCCTGGGCCGAAACGCGCCGCGGCTGATTCGACCGTGAGCGCCTCAAAGGAATAGAAGCGCCGCACGTCGACGCCGACGCGGCGGCTGATGACGTCCAGCACGAGGGGCGAGATCGAGCCGGAGAATGCGACGCCGGCGGTGCCCGCGCGCACGTCGGTCCGTCCCTCGAACGTGAGCGGCTCGTCGAGCAGGCGGAGCGTGGTGTTCGCGGTAAGCACGGGCAGAGGACCGGTATCGACGCGGGCGGAGATCGCGGCGGCTTCGACTCCCTCCACCTCGAGCCGGTCGAGCGTGAGCGCCGCCGTCCCGGGCAACCGGTCGAGGGGGAGTTCGCCCGGCACGTCGATGACGACGCGATCGGCGCGGGCGCGGCGGGGCAGCAGGATCTCGCGCGCCGAGACCCGCAGGTTGGAGACGGGTTTCTCGCTGGGAAACGTCAGGGTGCCGGACACGGCTGCGTCGCGCACCGTCACGGCGAACGGGTCGTTGACCGCGATCTCGCGGGCGAGCGCGTCGACCCTGATCGCGAGGTTTCCGGTGCCGGCCGGTGCCAGCGTGAGCTCGATCCCCGGTTCGCGGACGCGCGTCAGTTCGG
This sequence comes from Verrucomicrobiota bacterium, assembly GCA_030832235.1. Classification (GTDB taxonomy): domain Bacteria; phylum Verrucomicrobiota; class Verrucomicrobiia; order Opitutales; family Opitutaceae; genus ER46. The sequence continues at coordinate 18,058 of JAURJO010000495.1, read as the reverse complement.
CCTGCCATGCGAGCACGCGGCGGCAGATCTCGGGGAAACGGTCCACGACCAGTTCCGACCACGGGAGCCGGGGGGCCCGGCCGGCGGCGGGAAGGGGGACGACGCCGTGGGCCGTCACGATGAGGTTGGCGCTGCGGGCGGTGAGCCGGGAGAGGCGGAACTCGTGGCGGCCGGGCACCAGCACGGCGTCGAGCGAGGAGAGCAGTTCCTCCCCGCGGCCCGACGCGGTGAGCTGCCCGGGCGCCGCGAACGAGGCGCCGGTGACGCTGATCTCCACGGGCACGACGTCGCCGGTGAGCAGGGCGGCGCGGTCGAGCCGCAGGTAAAGGGCGCCGATCCGCACCACCGGCTCGGCGAAGGCCGGCAGGTGGATCCGTGCATCCTCCACGAGGACACGCCCCGTGGGGTCAAACAAGGTGGCGCCGACCGTGAGGCGCAGGCCGGACGCCGCGAGGCGCTCCTCGAGCCGTCGCAGTATGAAGCCGGGCACCGCAAGTTGCTGCGAGGTGACGATCCACGCCTGCGCGGCGAGGAGCAGGGCCAGTGCCAGCCAGAAGCTCCAGAGCACGAGCGAGCCCGCACCCGCGAACAGGGCGCGGACGGCCTGTGCGCACAGCTTGAGCCAGGCGGGCATCGGCGGCTCCGTTCAGGGTTTACGTTCCGGCGGGGGTCCGGGGTCGCGCGGACCGTGGGTGAGCGTCCAGAGGGCGTCGATCAGCGGCTGCTCCGGGACGAAGATCGTGTCGAGTTCCCTGATTCCGGCGAACTGCTGGTCGCCGCCCGTGCGCTCGGTGAAAAGGACCGTCGTGACACTGGACTGCTCGGCGCCGTCGCTTCCGGGCACGGCGACGGTCGCCTGCAGCTGGAAGCGCCACGGACGGTCGTCGCCGGCCGCGGTCACCTGCGCGGTGAACGGGCCCGGCACGTAGCGGCTCGCGCGCAGGGCGCGGAACGCTCCGGCTACCGCCTTGAGGGCCGCCGGATCGCCGCGCGGCGCGGCGGCATCGCCGTCGGGATTAAAGGCGGTTTCGGCGAGTACGGTCTCGGCGCCGACCTCGGTGAGCCGGAGGCGGGTCACGCGGGCATTGGCGGGGAGCGGATCGATGACGGCGCGGTTCCGCCACGCGGACGGCGCGAGGGCCAGTTCGTCGAGGATCTCGCGGCCGACCGCGTAAATGGAATTCCCGGGTTCGGTGGCGTTACCGACGCGGGCGTAGACATTGCGGCGGATGTCGGTGCCGAGGCGGAGCACGACCGGGGCCGGTTCGCCGGCGACGGTCAGGGTGATCTCGCGCACGGGCCGGTTGAAACCCCACTCCTCGAGGTCGGCGCTGGTCGGGGCGTCGCTCTGGAACTTCTGCGCGCGCAGCGCGGTGAGCTGCCCCACGAGGCGCGCGAGCGCGGCGGGGTCGGCGGGCAGCGTGCGGGGACCGGCGGGACCTTCGCCGCGGAGGACGACCTGCCAATCGCGTTGCGCCTCCCGGGCAGTGCCGGCCGGGGCGTCCACGAGGCGTCGCAGGTCGCACGGGACGGAGTTGGGTTGGACCGGGGAGGCGAGCGAGATGGCGGTGAGGCGCGCCGGATCCAGATCCACGAGGAGGCGTTTTTCCCGGAGGCTTTCCTGCGCGGTGCGGAGCGTTTCCAGCAGCGCGGCCGGCACTTCGACGGTGAAGACGGCGCGGCGTCCCTCGAGCTGGGCGTAGAATTCCACCGGGGCGCGCGGGTCGGGCTTCGCTCCTGGTGCCGGGGGCACGGTCTCGCCGAGAAAGAGCGTCTCGAGTTTGCCGTTGCCCTCGAGGGCGAGGCGCAGGACCGGGGCCGTGGACGGCGCGGTGGCGGGACCGGTGGCCGGGAACGCCTTCGCGCGCAGCCCGTTGAGTCCGTTGATCGCTAGCTCGAGCGCCTGGCCGCTGGCGCGCGCGCTGACCGGGGCATCGAACATCCAGCGCGCGCCTTCGCGCCGGATGCGGACACGTACGCCGGCGCCGCCGGTATCGGCGGGGCGGGGCGCGATCTGCACTCCGAGGGAGCGGGCCTCGAACACGCGGGTCGAGAGCAGCCCGTCGTCCCGCAGTTGCTCGGCGGGGACGTTGAGGCTGTCGGCGAGGCCGCGGTTCACGACGTGGATGCGGGCGCCGTCGGGCGAAAGGACGTACAGGCGCTTGTTGTCGGGCGTGGCGTCGCCGATCCTCAGGACGGTGGTGCGCGGGGCGGCCGCGCCCGAGCGGTCATCCCCGGAGGTGAACGCGACCGTCAGCCGCGGTTTTTCGAGGCCGAAGTCGGCGACCGACTGGCGGTTCTTCGCGAGGTCGGCCACGGCGAAGCTGGTCTCGTGCTCGAGCAGCTGGAGGGCGTGGAGGATGGCGTTGACCGCGTGGGCATTGGCGGGCCAGCGGTCGAGCGGACGGGTGAGGAACCAGGCGTCGCGTTCGCGCGTGAGGGCGAAGCCGCCGCCGGCCGGCAGGGTGAGATCGAGCGAGCGGATGTTGGCGGTCTCGGGTCCGAGCACGAGGCGCCGCGCCTCGCGCGACGCCGCCTCGGTGCGCCATTCCCGCTCGAAGCGGAAGATGAAGAAGAACAGCGCGACGTTGAGGAAGAGAAGGGCGAGGGTGACTTTCGTGCGCATGGCGGGCGGTTCTCAGGAGCGGCGGGTCCAGTACACGAGCAGGCCGAGGAGCAGGGCGGCGCCGGGCACGCCGAGGAGGACGGTGTAGCGGAGCCGGGCGAAGTCGGCCGCGCTGAGCGTGAGCTGGAACTTGTCCACGGGCCGCGGCGGGATGCTCAGCTGGCGGTCGCGGTCGACGGTCCAGTTCACGGCGTTGAGGAAGATGGCCAGGTTGCCCTGGTCGACGCGGCCGTTGGCGACGAGGTCGCCGGTGCCGAAGACGACCAGCTTGCCGCCCCGCACGCTGAACGGGAGGTTGTCGCGGACCGCGAGACGCTCGGAGGCGACGATCACGCCCAGGCGGTCGGCGGGGTCCATCCCGGGCAGGGGCCGGGTGTCGATGCCGGGGTCATAGCGCGGGATCTGGCCGTTGCGGAAGCTGCGCTCGCCCCACGCGGTGCGTGAGGTGGCGGCGAGGGTGACGGTATTGAGGCCGCCGCCGAGCGACCGGCCCGGGTCCGGGATCACGGTGCGCGCGACGCCGAGGCGCAGGGCCATCGTGCCGTAGTCGATCAGCAGCTGCGTGATCGGGTGGCGCGCAAACGCGCGGATGATGAGGTCGCCGTTCTCGGCGATGTTTTCCGGCCCCTCGTCGGCGATCACGTCGTCCTGCACCAGCACACCCCAGTCGAGCAGGAGGTCGTCGAGCCCGAGGGACGCGACCGGCGGCCCGGGCGCGAGGAAGAGCAGCATGCGGCCGGCGTTGGCGCCGAGGTGGCGGCGCAGCAACTCCTGCTCCTCCCGTGAGAAGCGGCTCTGGGGTGCGACCGCGACGAGCAGCGAGGCGTCGCCCGGGATCTGGCGCGCCGCGGTGAGGTCGAGATCGTCGACGTCGAGGTTACGCACCTTCAGCTGGTCGCGCACGGCGGAGAGACCGCGCACCGGATCGGTGTCACCGAGCCGGAGCTCCCCGTGCCCGGTGAGGAAGTAAACCTTCTGCCGGCCGGGAGAGGAAACGTCGAGGATCGCGGCGGTGAGCGCCTGCTCGCCGCGGAAGGCGACGCGCTCCTTGTTTTTCATCGTGTAGAGCTCCGCCACGGTCACGACGCGGCGCTTGTCGCCCGAGACGAGCATGATGATGTCGGCCTGGTCGACCCCGAGTTCCTCCGCGCGGCGGCGATTCTGGTAGACGTCGAGGAACTCGCGGGTGACGCGACCGGCGGGGCGTTCGTCGGTGGCGTGCACGTATTCCTCCAGCAGGCCGCGGACCTCGGGGTGGTCGCTCTCGGGGGTGAGCGTGAGGATGGCGTGGACGGGACGCGGGAGGTTGCGGACGTAGGAAAGCGTCTCGGGTGACAGGGAGAATTTGCGTGCCCGGGTGAGGTCGAAACGCCGCGGGTGGTTTTCCGCGATGTAGTTCAGGCCGCCGAAGAACGTGAGCAGGAGCACGGCCTGCAGCACGAGGTTGATCGTGCGGAGCCAGCGGGTGGCGCGGAAGCTTTGCCAGGAAGGCATGGTCGCGGCGGCGGGGTCAGGCGTGGAGCAGCTTCGCCTCGACCCCGAGGATGCTGAAGATGAGCGCCAGCGCGGATCCGCTCAGGTAGAAGAGCACGTGGCGTAGATCGATCACGCCGCGGGCGAAATCGTCGCGATGGCCGAACACGTGCGCGTACTCCACCGCCGCGCGCAGCGGCTGCAGGGCGCCCTGCGCAAGCCAGGTCGAGTCGGCGAGCGCGTTGCCCCCGAGGATGAGCGTCGCCAGCGCGACGCAGCCGAGGATGCCGGCGACGGATTGGTTGCGCGTCAGCGAGCTCGCGAGCACGCCGATCGCGACGAACAGCAGGCCGGAGACCGCGATGAACAGGTAGCCGCCGAGCAGCGGGCCCGCGTCGAGGAACCGCGCGTCGCCCGAGAAACGGCGCAGCGCCCAGAAGAACACCGCGGTCGAGCCCCAGAGCGCGGAGTACAGGACGTAGGCCGCGCCGAACTTCGCGACCACGACCTCGGTGGTGGTGACCGGCGTCGTGAGCAGCGTCTCGATCGTCCCGAGCCGGCGCTCCTCCGCGAGGCACTTCATCGTGAGCAGCGGCACCATCACGCACACCGGCAGCCAGAACAGCTGGAAGTACACGATCGCCGGCGAGGTCTCCTGCGGCGTGGCGCCGTAAAGCTCGAGGATCTTGGTGAAAACCAACCCCATGAAGCCGAGAAACAGTGTCGCGGCGACGTACGTGGCCGGGCTGACGAGCAGCATGCGGAGCTCGTGGCTGAGTAGGGTGGGGAAGTGGCGCATGGCGGTCGCGGTTTCAGCCCTGGCGGTCAGTTGGAACCACGGTTGGACACGAATGGATACGAATAAACCGGGTCTGGTGTAGCCGCGGCCGCCCGCCGCGGATTCATAGCGAGGGCCATTCGGCCGACTTGTCCTCCGTAGGCCCGGCGAAGGAGGAAGGAGTTTCCGGGGACGGCGGACTTTTCGGAGCGAATCATCCGCGAAATTGCGCCGGGTTGTAACGTGCCGTTCCGCATCCCGGTCTTAACTCCTGATCCCTGTGAATCCGTATTCATCTGTGGTTCCCCGTTGGTTCCGTCGGGCTCACGCCGCTCCGGTTTTCGCGGACACCGGTGGCGCGACCACGTCCCAGCTCCGGCGGGTGGCGGCGAGGAACACATCTTCCAGCGTGGGTTGCTCGCGGGCAAGGGCGCGCACGCGCAGGCCTTGGGCGAGCAGCGCGGCCAGCAACGTCTCGCCAAGATCCTCCTCGTGTTCCGTGGTGATGGAGGCCGTCCGGAATCCGTCGGTGCCCGCGTCTCCCAGCCGGGCGCAGCGCGCCCCGGCGCCGGCGGCGCCGAGCGCGGCCTCCAATCGGAGCGGATCACCGGCGAACTCCACGCGGTAAGCGTGGCGGCCGATGATGTCGCGCCGGAGTTCGGCCGGCGTGCCCTGGGCGACGACGCGGCCCTGGTTGATGATGAGCACGCGGTCGCAGGTCACCTCGATCTCCGGCAGGATATGGGAGGAGATGATCACCGTCATGCGACCGCGGAGGCTCGCGATCAGGTCGCGCACGATGAGGATCTGATGCGGGTCGAGGCCGATCGTCGGCTCGTCCATGATGATGACCGGCGGCTCGGCGAGGATGGCCTCCGCGATGCCCACGCGCTGGCGGTAGCCTTTCGAGAGCTGCCCGATGATGCGGTGGCGCACGCGCTTCAGGTCGCAGATCTCCAGCACCTCGTCGATGCGCGGCCCGAGTTTGCGGCGCGGCACCTCCTTCAGGCGGCCGCGGAAATACATGTACTCCGAGACGCGCATGTCCTCGGGCAGCGGGTTGTTCTCCGGCATGTAGCCGATGCGCCGCTTGATCTCCGCCGGCTCGCCGGCCACGGGCAGGCCGCAGATGTGCACGCTGCCGGAGGTCGCCGGCAGGTAGCCGGTGAGGATCCGCATGGTGGTCGATTTGCCCGCGCCGTTCGGCCCCAGAAACCCCACGATCTCCCCGCGCCCGACCCGGAACGAGATGTCGTTCACCGCCGTCACGCCCCCGTACGCCTTGACCAGGCGGGAGACTTCGATGGCGGCGGGCGGTTGCGTCATGACGTTCCAGTTGACGATTGGATTAATAATGACGCGGGCAAGGTCGCGTTGTTCCGCGCGTCGCGCGCCCCGGCCTAGGCCGGCGGCTTCTTTTCGAACGTGACCTCTCCCGCGCGGAAGCGGCGGAGAGGGCCGCGGCCCTCCTGCAGGAGCAGAGCGCCCTCGTCGTCGACCCCCCGCACCTCGCCGGTGTGGCGGCGACCGCCCTCGAGCAGCGTGACGGTGCGGCCGCGCAGCGTGTCGAAGCGGGCCCAGAGGTCGCCGAACGTGTCGCGGTGGCGGTTCTCGCGGAAGGCGTCGTAGGCGAGGAGTACCCGGCCGACGAGCGCGGCGGCCAGGCGGTTGAGGTCGACCGTCTGTCCGGAGGCCTCGGCCAGAGTGGTCGCCCGGCTGGCGAGCTCCGCCGGCCAGCCGCGGGGCGGCGGGTTCACGTTGAGCCCGATCCCGAGGATGAGGTCGCTGATGCGGTCGGCGTCGATCCGCGCCTCCGTGAGCAACCCGCCGGCCTTGCGGTCGCCGAACATGATGTCGTTGGGCCACTTGATGCCCGGTTCCACGCCCGTGAAATTGGCGAGGAGTTCGCACAGGTTGAGTCCCATCCAGAGGGTGAATGTCTGCATGCGGCCGGGCTCGACCTCGGGACGGAAGCCCAGGCTGGCGTAGAGGCTGACGGGCGATTCGCTGTGCCAGACGCGGCCGAGGCGGCCCTTGCCGCGCGTCTGGCGTCGCGCGAGGACGGCGAACGGCGCCGGGCGGCCCGCCGCCAGCTGGCGGGCGACCTCGTCGTTGGTGCTGTCGACCTCGTCGAGCACCTGCAGCGTGAAACCGCGGGTGCGCACGCGGAGCAGCGCCTCGAGCAACGGTGCGTGCAGCGTGGCGGGTCGCGCGGAGATGCGGTAGCCCCGGGCCCGCACCGCCTCGAACGCGAAGCCGGCCGCGCGCAAACGCTCCATGTGCTGCCAAACCGCGACGCGCGAGACGCCCAGCTTCGCGGCGAGCGCGGTGCCGGAGACCCACCCGCCTTCGCGGGCGAGCAGCTCGCGCAGAATGACGGTCTCGGTCTTCGGCATGGCTCGTCCTTGAAAAGCGAAGGCGCGGGACCACGCTGGCGCAAATGTCATTTGCCGATCTGCAACTTTCCGTCGCGCGGGACGCGGCGCCGCCGGCGGACTGGCCGGGTCCGGTGAGGGCGTTGTGGCACGATGCGCGCGGCGATTGGGACGCCGCGCACGGTTGCGCGCAGGAGGACGAGTCGCGCGAGGGCTCGTGGGTGCACGCCTACTTGCACCGAAAAGAGGGCGACGCCGGCAACGCGGGCTACTGGTATGCCCGGGCCGGCCGTTCTTTTCCGTCGCGCGGAACGACACTCGAGGCCGAGTGGGAGTCGATCGCCCGCGCTTTGACCGGCGGTTGAAGGCCGCCCGCCGCGCGCCGCCGGTCTACTTGTTGTTACGATTGCTCCAGCCGAAATCGCCGGAGCGGAGATAGGTCTCGCGCGACTCGCGCCGGATGTAATCAGCGGCCGCGGGGTCGGACTTCGCGGCGACGTCGGCCGCCCCCTGCAGATCCTCCATGTTCTTCAGACGCTCGTCCTCGGCGTACATCGCGAGGGCGCGCGCCTCCTTGGAAATGCCAAACAGCGGGATGGTCCAGCGGTTCAGCGCGCGATCGGCGTCGGAGATATAGCGGCGCATCGCAAGCTCGGTTAGACCCTTCTTGGTGTTGATGTCGCGCTCGCGGAAGATCGGCGGCTTCTTCTCCTGCACGATGTACTTGGGCAGGCGGACGATCGTGTTCTTCGGTTTGTCGACCTCGCGTAGGTCGGCTTGCTCCTCCTCGGGCTTGGGCGGCGGCGGAGGGGGGGGCGGCGGCTCGTACTTGGGGGCGAAGGCGGAGAGGGCGGCGGCGGCGTCGCCGGATATCGCGCGCGACCGGCGCGGGGACGAAGAGGCGGCTGGCGCGGACGCGGCGGGCGCGAGCACGGGTGAGGGGCCGCCGGCCGCGGGGGCGGGAGCGGCGGACTCGGCCGCGGCGCCGGGCGCCGCGAGGCCGGCGAGAAGCAACGGGACGATTGCGAGGCGGACCATGCGGGTGTGTCGAAAGCTGCGGCGGCGAAGTGTTCCGCGCAAGTTCGGGAAAATCACGCGCGGCGCCGCCACTCGTGCCAGAACTCCCTGCCGGCGAAGAGTGGCAGGCTCTCGCCCGCGGGCACGGGCGAGCTCTCCACGAGCGTGAAATCGTTGCCGAAGATCGCGCCCGGCTCCTCCGGATCGAGGCCGTACGGCGGGCCGTCCTCCTTGGCGCCGAGGAAATAGAAACCCAGCAGCGCGCCGCCGGGCCGGAGCAACTCCGCGGTGCGTCGCGCGACCCGCGGCCACGACGCGGGTTCCTGGGCGCAAAGAAAGGTGCGCTCGTACACCAGATCAAAGCTGGCTGGAGCGAACGGATGCGTGAAAAAATCGGCCACCTGCACGCGCGGCGCGAGCAGCGTACCGAGTCGCGCCCGCGCCCGCTCCACGGCGGCAGCGCTGAAATCTATCGCCGTAACGTCGTGACCCGCCGCCGCGAACGCGGCCACTTCATGGCCTTGTCCGCACCCGGGGATCAGCACGCGCCGGCCGCGGTCCTTCCGTGCGACCAGCCGGCGCGCGAGTTCCGGCGGCACCCCGCCTTGATCCCAAGGCGTGCGGCCCTCCGCGTAGCGCTCGTCCCAGAAACCGGGGTTCGTCGGATCTTCCGTCATCGACCTTATCCTCCGCGTGCCGGGCACGCCCGCAAGCGGCGAACTTTTTTCGGGTCGTCCACGAATTGCGCTCGCCGCGCCGCGGCCGCGGCGCATTTTCCGAACCGGTCGTTCGCATCATGCGATCGCTCCCTGCCCCCCAACCCCTGCAGGAGCCCCCGGCCCGCCGCCGTCGGCCGCGCGTCGCGGGCATTGCCGTCCTCCTTGTTTTCGCCGCGACGCTGGCCGCCGCGGCTGAAGTCCGCCTGGCGCCGCGCGACGCGGCGCTGCTCGACACGCTGCAGCGTCGTGGCGTCGCCTACTTCACCGAGCAGTCCCATCCGGTCAGCGGGCTCACCCGGGACCGCGCGCCGTGGCGCGAGGGAGCGGGGTCGTCGACGGCGCCCTCGAGCGTGGCGGCCACCGGTTTCGCGCTGACGGCTTGGTGCATCGGGGAGGAGCGCGGTTGGCTGCTGCCCGGAGAGGCGCGGCGGCGCGTGCTCGCCGCGTTGCGGACGGTCGCGGAGCGGCACGCCCACGAGCGGGGTTGGCTTTATCATTTCGTCGACGCCGCGACGGGGGAGCGCGTCTGGCGCAGCGAGGCCTCGACCATCGACACCGCGCTCTTTCTCCAGGGTGCCCTCTTCGCGCGCGAATACCTGCGGGATCCCGAGGTCAGCGCGCTCGTCGAATTCATCTACCGTCGCATCGACTGGCGCTGGGCGCTCAACGGTGGCGAAACCCTGTCCCATGGCTGGAGGCCCGAGGGCGGGTTCATTCCACACCGCTGGGATAGTTACGCCGAGATGATGGGGCTCTACCTGCTCGGGATCGGCGCGCCCGACGGTCCGTTGCCGGCGGCCGCGTGGCGGGCGTGGCGGCGCGGTCCCTGGGTGGAGCGGGGCGGTCGCCGTTTCATCCAGTGCGGCCCGCTTTTCACCCATCAGTACGCGCACGCGTGGTTCGACTTCCGCGGGCGGCGCGACGGCGGCGTCGATTACTGGAGCAACTCGGTCGACGCCACGCTCGCGCAGCGGGAGTGGTCGGTCGCGCAACGGGCGCGTTTCCCTCTCTGGTCGGAAAACTTGTGGGGCCTCACCGCGTCGGACAGCGCGCGGGGTTACCTCGCGTGGGGCACGCCGGGCCCCGACGAGGATCTGAGCGACGGTACGCTGGTTCCCTGCGCTCCGGGCGGCTCGCTGCCGTTCGCGCCGCGCGAGTGCCTCGACGCGTTGCACCGGATGCGGGAGGCAGGCGGTGCGACGGTGTGGGGGCGCTATGGCTTTGCGGACGCCTTCAACCCGCACACCGGCTGGGTGGCTCCCGATGTGATTGGCATCAACGTCGGCATCATGGTCGTCATGGCGGAGAATCTCCGCGGCGGGCTCGTCTGGCGGGAGTTCATGCGGGCGCCCGAGGTGCGGCGAGGCATGCGCCTCGCGGGGCTCGCGCCGGCGGAGCCGCGGGCGGTTCTCGCCGTGCTCCCGCCCTAGGCCCGGTCGGGCGGATGGTCGCGTGCGGGGCCGCTTGGCAAACGCGCGGCGTTCTGCATCCTCGGGGAAATGTTCGTCGATGAATGCACGGTGAAGTTGGCGGCCGGTGACGGTGGGCGCGGTTGCGTGAGCTTCCGGCGCGAGAAATACGAGCCGTGGGGAGGTCCCAACGGCGGCGACGGCGGCCGCGGCGGGGACGTGATTTTGATCGGCGACGTGAACACCAACAACCTCGTCGACTACAAGTACCAGCCCCATTGGAGCGCCGAGCGGGGCGGCCACGGTGAGGGCTCGGATTGCAACGGCCGCGAGGGCGAGCACCGCGAGCTCAAGATGCCGCTGGGCACCGTGGTCATCGACCTTGCCACGGAGAAGCCCGTCGCGGAGGTCCTCGAGGACGGCCAGCGGATCGTGCTCTGCCGCGGTGGCAACGGCGGCTGGGGTAACACGCATTTCAAGACCTCGACCACCCGCGCTCCGCGCCGGGCCAACGCCGGACAGCCGGGCGAGACGGGCACGTACCGGCTCGTGCTCAAGAGCATCGCCGACATCGGTCTCGTGGGTTTTTCCAACGCGGGTAAGTCGTCGCTCACCGGCCGCCTCACCCGCGCGCGGCCGCGGACCGCCGCGTATCCTTTCACCACGCTTCATCCGCAGATCGGCGTCATCGACTTCACCGACGAGCGGCGCGGCGTGCGGCGGCTGCTGCTGGCCGATATTCCCGGCCTCATCGAGGGCGCGCATGAGAACCGCGGCCTCGGCCACCGTTTCCTGCGCCACATCGAGCGCTGCGCCCTGCTGTTGTTCCTGATCGACATGGCGGGCACCGACGCCCGCGACCCACGCGAGGACTACCGCCACCTCCTGCGCGAACTCGAGCTCTACGATCCCGCGATGCTGAAGAAGCCGCGGCTGGTGGTGGCCAACAAGATGGACCTCCCCGAGGCCGGTCCGTGGTTGTCGAAGTTCCGCCGGCGCTACCGTGGCGTGGATGTCGCGGAGATTTCCTGCACCACCGGGGACGGGCTCGACGCGCTCAAGCGCGAGCTGCTCCGTCGCGCAGGGCGACCCCGGAAGGTGGAGTCCGCCCTGGCGGCCGCCGCCCGCTGATTCCGGTTCACCGGCATGACCTCCGCTAAGGAAACCCGCCACCTGATGATGCGCGCCAACCGGCTGCTCGGTCCGGCGCTGGTGGAGCGTGACCTCATCTCGCTGCAGGACCTGGAGCGGGCGACGGAACGTTTACTGGAGCTCACGGCCCGTGGTGAGCCGCGGGAATGCACGCTGCTGGGCGTGCTGGCGCACGAGCTCAAGGTCGTCCGCGAGACCGACGTGCTGCGGCGTTCGGTCGAAATCGACGGCATCGGCCTGGTCGATCTCCGGGCGGTCGAGATTCCGGAGGAGTTGCGCAAGGAGTTCGACTCCGGCGAGTGCTGGGCGACCTGGACAGTGCCCTTTGATCGCGAGAGCGGCTTCACCTGCCTCGCCTCCGCCTACCACCTGAGCCCGGCGGTCCGCGCGCACTGGGAGAAACGCGCCGGCGGCCCCGTGCTCTGGTACGGGACCACCCTTGGAGAAATCGCGGAACTCCTGGGCAAGGCCGTCCCGGCCGGCGCCGCCTGACCATGCCGCTCGGCAAGATCCAGCTCCAGATCGTAGCCCAGCTCGCCGCCCTGGGTCGGATCGACGAGACGCAGCGGAGCGCGCTGGTGGCGCTCCCCGAGGATTTCACCGGCGAGGCGTTGGACAAGCTGCTGCAGGACGAGCTCAAGGTTCAGCCGTTCGCGCTCCTCGCCGCCAAGGCGCGCGCGCTCGGGCTCGCCCCGTTCAATGTCGCGCGACTGCGGGTGACGCCGCAGAGCTTCGAGCGTATCCCGCAGGATTTCTGCCGCCAGCACCTCGTGCTGCCGGCAGGCGAGGTGGGCGGCTCGTTGCTCGTCGTCTGCGCCAACCCATTCGACTCGGCCCTGGCCGGTAGAATCGAGGAGCTCACCGGGCGGCCGGTGGTGCGGATGCTCGGCCGGGAGAAGGAGATCCGGGATCGCGTCGCCACGCAGTCGACCGCGCCGGCCGGGCTGGACGATGTCGTGACGCGAATCGGTGCCGAGTACGGCGAGGCGGCCGAGGTCGAGGGGCTTTCTCCTGGTGGCGAGGTGAACGAGGACTCGGCGCCGATCATCCAGCTGGCGACGCGCATCATCGAGGACGCCTACCTTTCCGGCACGAGCGACATCCACATCGAGCCGCAGGAAAAGGAGGTGATCGTCCGCAACCGCATCGACGGCGTGTGCGTGGAAAAGCTCCGTTTGCCGAAGCGGGTGGGGCCCGCGCTGGTCGCGCGGCTCAAGATCATGTGCAACCTGGACATCTCGGAGCGGCGGCTGCCGCAGGATGGTCGGATTGTCTTCAAGCAGTATTCCAAGCGCGGGCTCGACCTCGACCTGCGCGTCTCCACGGCACCGTTGAACCATGGCGAGGGCGTGGTGATGCGCATCCTCGACAAGCAGAAGACCACGCTGCCGCTGCCGGCGCTGGGTTTCTCGGAGGAGAACCTCGCCAAGTACCGCGAGTGCATCCGCCAGCCCTACGGCATGATCCTGCACTGCGGGCCCACAGGGTCCGGCAAGTCGATGACCCTCTATTCCGCGCTGAACGAGATCAACACGCCCGACATCGTCATCCGCACCGCCGAGGACCCCATCGAGTACACGCTGCCCGGACTGAACCAGATGCAGATGCACCGGCAGATCGGGCTGACCTTTGCCACGGCGTTGCGCGCCTTCCTGCGGCAGGATCCCGACATCATCCTTGTCGGTGAAATCCGCGACAAGGAGACGGCGGGCATCGCGGTCGAGGCCGCGCTCACCGGCCACTTGCTGATCTCCACGCTGCACACCAATGATGCGCCGACCACGGTCTCGCGCCTCACGGAGATGGGCATCGAGCCGTTCATGATCTCGTCGTCACTGCTTTGCGTGTGTGCGCAGCGCCTGATGCGCCGCGTGTGCAAGGCGTGCCGCGTGCCGCACGCCCCCGAGGGGCGGGAGAAGGCGATCCTGGAAAAGGCGCTCGGCTGGAGCGGGCCGGTTTTCCGGGCGGCTCCCCGCGGCTGCCCCAAATGCGGCGGCAGCGGCTACAAGGGTCGGGTGGGTATCCATGAATTGATGGTGACCAACGAGGAGCTCGTGGCGGCGATCAACGCCGAGGCCGAGGCGGCCGAGCTGAAGCGTATCGCGATGCGCAACGGCATGAAGACGCTCCATCAGGACAGCCTGCTCAAGGTTCGCGACGGCCTCACCACCCTGGAGGAAGCCCTGGCGAACGTCCCGCCCGACATGTAGCCGGGAGGGCCGGCCGAAAAAACGCATTCCCGGATTGCGCCGCGGGAAAACGTGGATCGACGTAGGCGCGGCATACCCCTCCCACGTCCCCATGAATAATCCCGCATCCGACCCGACCTCCGGCCGCTGGTGGCACGGTCTCACCCGTTACCACTGGTTCGTATTCTCCGTCGCCGCACTGGGCTGGCTTTTCGACTGCCTCGACCAGCAGCTTTTCACCCTTTCGCGCATGCCGGCGATGAAGGCGTTGCTGCCCGCGGGCAGTGATCCGGTGCTTTGGGGCGGCTACGCCACTTCGGTGTTCCTTGCCGGTTGGGCGACGGGGGGACTCATCTTCGGCGTCTTGGGTGACCGCATCGGCCGCGCGAAGACGATGATGATCACCATCCTGATCTACTCGCTTTGCACGGGCCTCAGCGCGCTCGCGACCTCCTTCTGGGACTTCGCGTTTTACCGTTTCATCACCGGCTTGGGAGTCGGCGGTGAATTCGCCGTCGGCGTCGCGTTGCTCGCCGAGGTGATGCCGGCGCGTTCCCGCGCTGGCGCGCTCGGTGCGCTCCAAGCCCTCTCCGCCATTGGCAACATCTCCGCCGCGCTGATCGGGATGGGTATGGCCAACCTTGAAAAGACCGGCGCGATCTCGCTCGGCAACTCCTGGCGCTGGATGTTCGTGATCGGCGCGATCCCCGCCTTCCTCGCCCTCATCATCCGCGCCCGCATGAAGGAACCGGAGCGTTGGCAGCGGATGAAGGATTCGGGCGAACTCGATCGCCATGGCGCCTTCACTTACGCGGAGCTCTTCCGCGACCCCCGCTGGCGCCGTAACGCCATCATCGGCATGCTGCTCGTGTGCTCCGGCGTGATCGGCCTCTGGGGCATCGGATTCTTCACGCCGGAGCTCATCCGCACCGTGCTCACCAAGACCTATGCCGCGCAGGGCATGGCGAAGGAGCAGATCGGGCCGCTGGTGGACAAATGGGCCAGTTACGGGCTGCTCACGCTGCAGATCGGCGCGTTCTTCGGCATGCTGGCCGCGAGCTGGGTCGCCGCCCGGCTGGGCCGCCGCAAGGCCTTCGCGATCGCGTTCACCACCTCGATGATCGCCACCGCGTGCGCGTTCCAGTTCTACCGCGACGCCAGCCAGACTTTCTGGCTGATCCCGATCATGGGGTTCTTCCAGCTCTCCGTCTTCGCGGTGTACGCCATCTATCTGCCCGAACTGTTCCCGACGCACCTGCGCAGCACCGGCACCTCTTTCTGTTACAACGTCGGCCGCTTCCTCCCCGCCGCCGGCGTCCCGCTCATCGGTCTGCTCAAGACCGAGGTCTACGCCGCCTACCCGGAGCCGATGCGCCCCGCCGCGCTCACCATGTGCGCCATCTTCCTGCTCGGCCTGATCGTCCTGCCGTTCGCCCCGGAGACCAAGGACCAGCCCCTGCCCGAGGACGAGCGCTTCGGAGCGCATTGAGGGTCCGCCGTGCGTTTCGCCATCTGCAACGAGATCTTCCAGGGCTGGAAAATCGACGACGTCTTCACCCATTGCGCGCGGCTCGGCTACGCCGCCGTGGAGGTCGCCCCGTTCACGCTCGCGCCCCACGTCACCGACATCCCTGCCGCCGAGCGCGCCCGCATCCGCGCGGCCGCCGCGCGCGCGGGGATCGCCATCTCCGGCATCCACTGGGTGCTCGTGCAGACCGAGGGCATGCACCTCACGTCGCCCGACACCGCCACCCGCGCCCGCACCGCGCGGTACTTTTCCGACCTCGTTGATTTCTGCGCCGATCTCGGCGGCGAGGTGATCGTCGTCGGCTCACCCAAGCAGCGCAGCCTCGCGGAGGGCGTCAGCCCCGCGCAGGGCTGGGCTTGGATGGCGGAGACTTTCCGGCCCTCAATCCGCCGCGCGGAGGGGCGCGGCGTGACGATCTGCCTCGAGCCGCTGCCGGCCGAGGACACCAATTTCATCAACACCGCCGAGGAGGCGGTGCGGTTCGCGCGGGAGCAGTGCTCGCCGCGCTTCAAAGTGATCCTCGACGTGCGGGCCATGAGCCATGAGACGCGGCCCGTGCCGGACATCATCCGCGCCAGTCGTGGCGAGTTCGCCTACGTGCACGCCAACGACCGTAACCTGAAGGGTCCGGGTTTCGGCGAGGTCGATTTCCGGCCGATCGCCGCCGCCCTGCGCGAGACAGGTTATGACGGCACGGTCTCCGTCGAGGTGTTCCGTTTCGAGGAGGGGCCGGAGGTCATCGCCTCCCGCAGCCTCGAGCACCTCAGGAAGACCTTCAGCTGACCTTTGGTCCTGGCGCGCCGCCGACCCCGTAGGCCCGCCGCAGCGCCTCGGCCACGTTGGGCGGCACGAACCGCGCGACGTCGCCGCCGAACCGCGCGACCTGCTTCACCAGGGTCGAACTGGTGTAGCTGAATTCCTCGTTCGGCATCACGAAGAGCGTCTCCATCCGTGGCTCCAGGTGGCGGTTCATCAGCGCCATGTTGAATTCGAACTCGAAGTCGGAGAGGACGCGCAGTCCGCGGATGATCGCGTCGGCCTTCTGCGCCATGCAGAACTCCACCAGCAGTCCGGTGAAGGTCGTCACGGTCACGTTGGGCAGGTCCGTGAGGTTCGGCGTGATCATCGCCACACGTTCCTCGGCGGAGAAAAGCGGGCTCTTGCCTCCGCCCGCCGTCACCGCCACCGCCACCGTGACACGGTCGAAAAGCCGGGCCGCGCGCGACAGCACGTCGACGTGCCCGTAAGTGATCGGGTCGAAGGTCCCGGGGTAAATGCAGTGGCGGGTCGGCACTGCTCCCGAGGAAAACGCCCCGCCCCGGGGTGGCGATGGATTTTTTCGCGACCGCCGGCGGCGCTTCCGCTCCACGCTTGCGTTCGCTTCCGCCGGCCTTGTCCTGCTGCTCCTCGCGCCATGAAGCTCAACCTGCCGAACATCCTCACGCTCTCGCGCGTGCCGCTGATGTTCATCGTGGTCGGGTTGATGTACGCCGACTTTCCGTGGTGCGACACCCTCGCGTTCTGGCTGTTCATCGTGGCGGCGCTCACCGACTGGCTGGATGGCAAGCTGGCCCGGGAGATGGGGGTCGTCTCTTCGTTCGGTCGCTTCATGGACAGCGTTTTGGACAAGGCCCTCGTCATCGGCATGATGATCGCGCTCGTGAACGGTGACTACTTCGCAGGTTACTCGCTCGCGGCCATGATGCTCCTGCTCTGCATCCTCTGCCGCGAGTTCGCCATCTCTGGTCTGCGGATGGCCGCGGCGCTCAAGGGTGAGACCGTGGAGGCCGATACCGGCGGCAAAGTGAAGACCTTCGTGCAACTCAACGCGATCGGCTGGCTCATGGGGGCGCGGATGCTCTCGCAGGATTACCCGGAGCTTTTTTCCGGTGACGGTCGCGACTGGGTAATCGGGGTGCGGGCGCTCGGTATGTTCCTCTTCGTTTTGTCCGCGGTGCTGACGGTATGGTCCGGCGCCAGCTACCTGCGCCGGCACTGGCGGGTACTCTCCTGAGGGACGGGCCGTGCGCCTACGTCACCCGCGCTGGCCCTCGTTGCTCCCCGCCCGTTTCGTCACGGCGTGCGCGACGCTTGGTCCGATCGGCCGGAAGCTCCCTGCGCCAGGGACGTGGGGTTCGCTGGCTGGTGTTGCGTGTTTCGCGGTATTTCTGCCCCGCGCCTCCCCCGGGCTGATTCTGGCCGCCACCGCTCTTGTGGGTTACCTAGCGGTCGGGATCTGCGGCGAGGCCGAGCGCATCCTCGGTAGGAGCGATCCGGGCGAGGTGGTGTTGGATGAATTCGTCGTGATGCCGCTCTGCCTTCTCGGCTGGAGTGCGCTCGCCGGCTCGCCTCCGTTCTGGGTCGCGGCGGTCGCGGCCTTCGCGCTCTTCCGCCTCTTCGATATCCTCAAACCGCTCGGCATTTCCCGGCTGCAGGAGCTGCCCGGCGGTTGGGGTGTTGTGGCGGACGATCTGGCCGCCGCGCTGGCCGCCTGCGCGACGCTCCACCTCGGAGCGTGGATCTGGTCGGTCGTGTGACGTGGTTCGCGCAGCGGACCTGAATGGCTTCGCGCGGGTTTAACCACGAATGCACACCAAGGGACACGAATGGCCCCGGACGTCATAAGTGTAGCCAAGAGTGCGGCCTCGGATGAGTCCGCGGGCCGGTAAGGCCGGAGGAGTTTCGGGATTCCCCGGATTTTTCTCCGCGGATTTCTAGTATCCCGCGGATGAAAAAACGGCTGAACACCTTCCCGCCCTTTGCGGACTTCCGGTTCGACCTCCTGCTTTGCG
>JAURJO010000494.1 GCA_030832235.1 Verrucomicrobiota bacterium | reverse complement strand
TCATGATCTTCTTCTCGAGGATCTAAACGCTGCCCGCCTCCTAAACGCATGCGATGTAGCCGCGGCCGTTTGCCGCGGATTCATCACGAATCGCGTTCCGTCCGTTCCATTGATGGCGCAAACGGGTTGAAGCCCGTGAGTCCCCGCGCAGGTTCGTCTGCGTCATGGCCGCCTTCCGGCTCACGTTGTTGTCTGCTCTCCTCGCTGCCGCCTCGCCGGCCGCTCCCGCCGGACCGCGTTCCGGCCGCTGGGCGCACGAGACGCCGCGCAGCCTTTCTCCCGACCCGGCGGTCACCTGGGGCCGGCTCGAAAACGGCTTCCGTTACGCCCTGCTGCCGCACGCCGGTGTTCCCGGCCGCGTCACGATGCAATGGGTCGTGCTTGCCGGTTCACTCGACGAGGGACCGAAGGAGCGGGGCATCGCCCATTACGTCGAGCATCTCGCGTTCGGCGGCACGGCCAACTTTCCCGCCGATCGCATGGTCGACCTCTTCCAGCGGCTCGGCGTGGAGTACGGCAGCGACGTCAACGCCATCACGACCTTCGACCACACGGCGTACCGCCTCGATTTCCGCGAGAACGAGGCCGCGCTGCTGGGCGAGGGCCTGAATTTGTTCCGCGATTTCGGCGACGCGCTGGCGTTCGAACCCGTGGCGATCGAGCGCGAGCGCCGCGTGGTGCTGGCCGAGCTGCGCAACCGCGACACGCTGGACGGGCGCCGGCAGCAGGCATCCCTGCCGGTGGTTTTCCGCGGACTGCGGTTCGGCGAGAATCACCCGGGCGGGAAGGAGGAACTCATCCGCGGCTTCTCGCGGGAACAGTTCATCGGCTTTCACCGCCGGAACTACCGCCCCGACCTCACGGTGCTCGTGGTGGCCGGTGATTTTACGGTCGCCGCCCTCGAAACGAAGGTGCGCGCGATCTTCGGGACCACGGCGAAGCCGTCCGCGCCTCCGGTGCCTCGCGACGACGGACGGCTCGACGCCCGTTCGCTGCGCGCCGGGATCTTCCGCGTGGGCGGGGTCGGCTCCGCGTCCGTCGAGGTGGCGGCGGTCCTTGCACCGCCGGACAAGCCGGACTCGCGTGAGGCGCACATCGAGCGGCAGCAGCGGGAATTCGTCATGACGGTCTTCGCGCGGCGGTTGCGGCGCGAGGCGGCGGGCGCGGGGGCCTCGGCCGGTTACGAGGAACTGCTGGGCCACGGGGTCGCGACGGCGGCGATCGATGTTCGTGCCGCCGCGTGGTCGGAGGGGGTTCGCGCGGTGGACGGTTTGGTGCGCCTCACCCTCGAGCGCGGCCTCGATCCGGCCGACCTCGAGGAAGAGCGGAGCCGCGGGTTGCGGATGGCGATGCATGCCGCGAGCCAGCTGCCCGCGGCCGATCCCGCGGCGTTGGGCGAAGAACTGGTCGCCGCGATCACCTCGCACACGGTTTTCGCCGGTCCCGCGCGTTCGCTCGCGTGGCGGCGCGAATGGCTGGAGCGTTTCTCGGCGGCCGACGCGCTGCGCGTTTTCCGCGGCCTCTGGCCGGTCGACGCGATGGCGTTCCACCTTTCGGGCGGGATCGATCTGAAGCTCACCCCCGATGCAGTGCTGGCGGAGGTGCGCAAGGCGCGGCGCGCGGGGTTGCCGCAGGTCATGGCGCGGACGCGGCGTGACACGCCCTTCGCGGTGCCGCGCTTCACGGCGCCCACCCCGTTGGTCGAGCGGCGGGAATTGCCGGATTTGGGTGCGGTGCTGGCCCGTTTTGGGAACGAAGTGCGGCTGAACTTCGTGCCTTCCCGCGGTGAGCCGGGTTTGGCCCGCGCCATCGTGCGCGTGGGCACGGGTCTGCTCGACCTGCCGGGCAACAAGCCCGCGTTGAAGGAGTGGGGGATCGGCAGCCTGCTCGCGAGCGGCGGATCGTATTTCCGACCCGAGCGTTTTTCCGCGCTGGTGGACGAGCGTCTGCTGGAGTTCGGCCTCGATGTGGCGGACCGCGACGCGTTCACGTTCCGCGGGCTCATGGCGATCGGGCAGCTCGAGGTGTTCCTCTCGCTGGTCGCGGATTTTCTCCACGCCCCGGTGATCAACTCCTTCGTGCATCAGGATCAGCGGATGCAGGCGGTGCTCCACCGCGTGGCGGCGGGGGCCGGCATGGGCGAGGGAATGCGCGAGTTGACGAATCATCTCTTCCGGGGGGACGCCCGCTTCACCTGGGGTTCGCCGCTGGATTACGTTTCGCTCAGCGCGACCGATGTTCGGCGCTGGATGGAGCCGTCGCTCGCGCGCGGCTACGTGGAGGTGACGATCGCCGGGGACGTCGCGGAGCCCGCGGTGGTCGACGCGGTGGGGCGCACGCTCGGTGCTTTGCGGCCGAGGGCCGCGCGGAAGGAAACCGCCGCGCCTCCGCGGCCGGTCGCTCTCTCGGCCCCGGCGGGTTTCACGCGGATCGAGTTCATCGGCGAACAGAACATGGGTCTGGTCACGGGCACCTGGCCGGTGGCCGGCGCGTCCTCCGCCCGCGACCAGGCCGCGTTGGGCATTCTCGCCAAGGTGCTCGAGTTGCGCGTGCGGGCCGAGGTTCGCGAAAAGCTTGGCCTCGCCTACGCCCCATCGGCGCGCTTCGAGCCCTTCGACGGCTTTCCGGATTTCGCGCTGTTGCAGGCGCGGATCGATTGCGCGCCCAACGACGCCGCTCGCGTGGCGCCCGTCATCGCCGGGATCGGTGCCGCGCTGGCGGAGCGCGGGGTCACGAACGGGGAATTCATCGGAGCGCGGGGCATCTTGCGTGGACAGTTGCGCGAGGCGTTCCGCGACAATGCGTTCGTCGCCGGCCTGCTCATGCGAGCGCAGGAGCGGCCGGAGGAGGCGGAAGAGGCGGTCGCCCTCCACGCCGGGCTCGTCGGGCAGATCTCGCTCGCCGAAGTCAACGCCTGGGCCGCCCGCGTGTTATCCTCCAACCAGTGCCGCACCGCCGCCGTGGTGCCCAAAGCCTTCGTCGGCATCCTCGAAGGCTCCCGCTGACCCGGCCTGTTGGGCCAGAGGGAGCCGCAGGAGCGGATGATGTCCTCGAGGCGGGGTCCGGGGTTGAGGCCTTCGAGCCGTGCCGGCCCCTAGAGCTCGCCCGATTTCCGCCCCTTCGCGCCTTTGCCTTTTTTCGGAGCCTCGGGCGGGGGCGGGTCGGTGAAGGCCAGCGCGGTGGTCTGCTCCATCTGGCGGTTCCAAAGCGCCTCGAGCGCGCGAACTTTCTCCGGCTGCGCGGAGGCGAGGTTGCGTTGTTCACCGCGATCGCGGGACAGGTCGTACAGTTCCCACGCACCGCCCTTCAGCGTGACCAGCTTCCAGTCGCCCGCGCGGATCGCGCGGTTGCCCTCGTGTTCCCACCAGAGGAAATCGCGCGCGATGTTCACGTCCGCCGCGAAGGCCGGCACGAGGCTCATTCCCGGCGCGGGCGGCACCTGATGGCCGCGGACCGCCGCCGGTTTCCTTGCGCCGGCGAGTTCCAGCAGGGTCGGTGTCACATCGATAAGATGCACGGGGGTGTGGCGCAGTTCGCCGCGGGCTTTAATCCCGGCGGGCCAGTGTGCGATGAAGGGCGTGGCGATTCCACCTTCGTGCACCCAGGTCTTGTGGCGGCGGAAGGGCGTGTTGGATGAGCTCGACCAACCGGGGCCGAGGCAGAGGTAGGTGCTCGCCGAACCCGGCGGTGCCGAGGGGTCGTGGCCGTCGCCTCGCACCATGATCTCGGCGCTGGCGCCGTTGTCGGAGGCGAAAAGGATCAGGGTGTTTTCAAACGCGCCCATCGCCTTCAGCTGGGCGATCACGCGGCCGATCTCGCGGTCCATGCGGTCCACCATTGCGGCGTGGATCGCCATCTTGTCGGCCTGGAACCGCCGCTGTTCGGGCGTGAGCTCGGTCCACGGGAGCGGGCGGTTGATCTCACCGGGACCGAGAATCGGGAACGCATCCGGGAAATGATACGGCGGGCCCACGTCCCTCTCCATCGGCGGCCGGTCGTGGTTGACCAGTCCCATCCGCCGCTGCCGTTCGTGACGCGCGGTGGCGATTTCGTCCCAGCCCCGAAGGTAGGTGTCGCGGTGGCGTGCGATGTCGTCGGCCGGCGCGTGGAGCGGGAAGTGCGGCGCGGTGAAGCAGAGGTACTGGTAAACCGGCCTTT
>JAURJO010000493.1 GCA_030832235.1 Verrucomicrobiota bacterium | reverse complement strand
TCCCGCTCCTGGCCGAAGAGCTTGTGCGAGGAGGAGAGCCGCACGGTCTTTCCGGACCGCTGGTGGGTGACCATCATGTCGCGCTCGAATTTCCCGGAGCACACGCGCAGGAAGGCGATGCGGTCGCGGTGCTTGGGATCCATGTTCGCCTGGATCTTGAAGACGAAGCCCGAGAACTTGTCGTGCTCGACCGGGATCACGCGGCCGCCTTCCGCCTCCGTGGGCTCCGCCTTCGCGGCCGCCGCGGGCCGGGCGGCCCGGCGCGGCGCGGGCGGGACCGAGTCGGCGAGGAAGCCGTCGAGCAGGAGCTGGATGCCGAAGTTGTTCACCGCACTCCCGAAATAGACGGGCGTCTGGCGGCCCGCGCGCACGGCCTCGAGGTCGAACGGGTGGCCGGCGCCGTCGAGCATGGCGAGCTGCTCGGTCACTTCGTTGAAGGTGTAGTCGTCGAGCTTCTCGCGGACGCTGGGATCGCCGAGCGACGCCACGCTCACGGGGGCCCGGAACGTGCCGCCCGGCACGCGGTCGAAGAGATGCACCTGACGGGAGCCGCGGTCGAAGACCCCGCGCAACGACGGACCGTTGCCCAGGGGCCAGATGACCGGCGACGACTGCAGCCCGAGCACCGTCTCGAGCTCGTCGAGGAGCTCGAGCGCGTTGCGGGTGGGCCGGTCGCACTTGTTCATGAACGTGAAGATCGGCACGCCGCGGCGACGGCAGACCTCGAACAGCTTGCGGGTCTGTGACTCCACGCCCTTTGCCGCGTCGATCACCATCAGCGCGGCGTCGACGGCGGTGAGCACGCGGTAGGTGTCTTCCGAGAAGTCCTTGTGGCCGGGAGTGTCGAGGAGGTTGACCGCGTAACCGCCGTAATCGAACTGCAGCACGGTCGAGCTGATCGAGATGCCGCGCTGCTTCTCCAGTTCCATCCAGTCCGAGGTCGTCGCCCGCTGGTTTTTGCGGGCCGTCACCGCGCCGGCCAAGTGGATGGCGTTGCCGTAGAGGAGGAACTTCTCCGTCAGGGTCGTCTTGCCCGCGTCGGGATGCGAGATGATCGCAAAGGTGCGGCGGCGGGCGATTTCTTCAGCGGGTGACACGGTGGAGGGACGAGGTCGGGAGCTTGGCGCGGATCAAGCCGCCCAGCAAACGGAACGCTGATTTGAGAGGGAAGCGGAAAACGTCGGCGCGGCCCACCGGAGATTTTCGCGTGGCGACACGGCGGTTTCGCTGAACAGTTTGGCGCGTGTCCGCCACTCCCGCCTTCCTGAAGATTCGTTCCAACGTCCGTGCCCGCGCCGTGGCCGGCCACCCGTGGGTGTTCGCCAACGAGGTGGAGGGGCTGCTGCCGGCGGAGCACGACGGGGAGGTGGTCGAGTGCCGCGATCGCACGGGCCGCTTCATCGGTTGCGGCATCTGCAACTCCCGCTCGCAGATCGTCTGGCGACGGTTGAGCCGTGACCGGATGACGCTCGACGAGGCGTGGTTGCGCGGCGCCCTGGAGCGCGCGGTAGCGCGGCGGGCCCCGGATCCAGCGCGGCGGCTGGTCTGGAGCGAGTCCGACGATCTGCCCGGCCTCGTGGTCGACCAGTATCACGACACCCTCGTCGTGCAGATCCAGACGCTGGCGATGGAGAAGCGGGCCGCGTTGGTCGGCGATCTCTTGGCCGGTCTGCTTAATCCCGCGGAGATCATCTTCCGCAATGATGCGCCGATCCGGCGGCTCGAGGGCCTGCCGATGGAGGTGCACACGCGCTCGGGCCGCCCTTGGGAGCCGCGTTGGCTGCGCATCGGCGGCTTTGACCACTGGATCGACCTGCAGGGAGGCCAGAAGACCGGGTTTTACCTCGACCAGCGCTTCCAGCACCCGGCGGTGGCGAAATATGCGGCCGGAGGGCGGGTGTTGGACGCCTTCTGCAACCAGGGGTCGTTCGCGCTGCATGCGGCGCGGGCCGGAGCGACCGAGGTGCTCGGGCTCGACAGTGCGGAGGATGCGGTGGCGGCCGCGCGTCGCAACGCCGAGCGCAACGACGTGAAAGCCGAATTCGTCGTGGCGAACGTGTTCGACTGGTTCAACGACCCCGCGCGGGCCGTGGAGCCGCGCTGGGATCTGATCGTCCTCGATCCGCCACCATTCGCGAAATCCCGCTCCGCGCTCGAGGGCGCGTTGCGCGGCTACAAGGAGATCAACCTGCGTGCCGTGAAGCTGCTCGCGCCGGGCGGTGTATTGGCCACGTACACCTGCTCGCACCACATGCAGGACGCCGAGCTGCGGCAGGTGCTGGCGGATGTCTCCTCGGATGCCCGCCGCAAGCTGCGCGTGCTCGAATGGGCGCACCAACCGCCGGACCATCCGGTGCTGGCGACCATGCCCGAGAGCGAATACCTTCGCGGCTACATCCTTCGGGCGGAATAACACCGACGGCTCCGGCTGCCTCCGTCCGGTTGCAGGGCCGGCGCTAGTGAGAGGCACGGAGGTTTGAGGCAGGAATCGCTGTCGATGAGTGATGCGTGCGGGACGTGGTCGCGCGTCCGCTGGTAGGGAACCCCGGCTGGGGGTGGGCTGCCATCGAACACGTTGCTTGCCTCTTGGCCTACCGCGGAATCCTTCAGGGATGCCGCATGAACGAAGAGATCACTGAATGGATGTCTGACGCCGGGTTCGCGCTCGCGGGCTCAGATGTTGATCCGCACGCGTGCATCAGCAGCTCGTGCGTCGCGGAGGAGTCAGGCGCCATTTCTCGATCCAGGGATTGGACGCTGGAGGCTTGGTGATGGAAATCGCGTTCATACTTCTTTTGGGCGCGCTCGCGGCGGTGGGCTTCATGCTCTTCAGGGAGCGGCAGACGCGGCGCGAATTGGAGGCTACGCATGTGCGGGAACTCGCGGCGCAACGTGAGCGGCGGGATGTCGAGCTACGGTCCCAGGCGGGACGCACGGCCGCGTTGTTCGACCGGATGGTGGAGGGCATTGTGGTGCTCGGCTCCGACGGACGCATCCGCCTGTCGAATCGCGCTGCGGCGGCGTTCTTCGGCTTCAAGCCTCCGGCGGAGGGCCAGACTGTTCTCGAAGCGACGCGCCATCACGAGGTGGCGGCCATCGTCGGCCGGCTCGCGCGCGAGCCCGAGGTGCTCAACCATGAGCTGCGGCTTGACGGCGCCGGAGGCGCTCGATTTCTGCAGGTCAACGCGCTGGCGTTGCGCTCGGTCGAGGGTGCCAACGACGGGGCGATCCTGGTGTTCCACGACCTGACACGCCTCCGCCAGCTGGAGGCTCTGCGGCAGGAGTTTGTCGCCAACGTGAGCCACGAGCTGCGCACGCCGCTTTCGTTGATCAAGAGCGCGGCCGAGACGCTGATCGACGGCGGACGCGATGATCCGGCCATCACGGCGCGGTTCCTCGAGATCATCGACAAGCACGCCAACCGCCTCACGCACCTGATCGATGACCTGTTGCTGCTGGCGCGGATTGATTCCGGACGGGTGGAGCTCAACCTGAGCGCCGTCGATCTGCGAGCGGCGGCCGACGATGCCCTCGATGACGCCGCGCTGATCGCGCGGGCCCGGGAAGTTTCGCTCGTGAATGAGGTCCCGCCGTCCTTGCGGGCCGAGGCGGATCCGGAGCGTTTGCGTCAGGTGCTCGCCAACCTGATCGACAACGCGATCAAGTACGGCCGTCCCGGCGGGACGGTAACACTGCGTGGTCGCGACGCGGGCGGCGGCATGGTGGAGATTTCCGTGCGGGACGACGGCCCGGGTATTCCGCCGGAGGCGTTGTCGCGGGTGTTCGAGCGTTTCTACCGCGTCGACAAGGCGCGTTCCCGCGAGCAGGGCGGCACGGGACTGGGGCTCGCGATCGTGAAGAACGTGGTGCAGGCCCACGGCGGCGACGTGCGTGTCGAAAGCGCCGCCGGCCGCGGCACGGAATTTTTCCTCACGCTGCCCGCTGCGCGGCGAGCGCGGGCAGTCTGAACGGAAGGCGCGTCGGAATCGCTCCGCGAGGGGTTAACCACGGATGAACAGATGGACAAAGATCAGCGGGTCCCGGTGTAGCCGCGGCCGTTCGCCGCGGACCATACCTAAACCGCGACGGCCGAAGGCTGTTCCTGGTTGGTGGTAGGAATCCCTTTTATCCGAGGGAACCCGCCTTCGCTGAGCCTGCGGCGGGTAAACACCCTCGGCTACATCACACGCGTTTCCTGACGAAAGTCGGTCCGGTATTTCCGTACGAAAGGCGTTCCGTGTAGCCGCGGCCGACCGCCGCGGACCACTGTCAACCCCTTGGATGATTTTGGGCCTGAAACGCGTACGATGTAGCCGAGGCTGCCAGCCTCGGACCTTACATTGGACAAGACAGCCACCGGCGGTTTTGAAGGCCGCCGTGGAGTGGAGATGTCAAGGGTCTGGTCTCCCCAATCTCGTTGGTCTCGGACGTCTTCCTCTTTTCCGTGTCTTTCCGCGAGTTCCGTGGGCCAGAATCCCCGGCTTCGGTACGGCTTTCGGTCTTTCAACTCCCGACTTTAACCGGCGCCAGGCTTACCGCCCGGATTCACCACGTCGGTGCGCGCACGACGGGCTGTAGCTCGCCGCGGGGCAGGGGCAGCTCCAAGCGTTCGATCGCTCCGTCGAAGAGCAGGCGGCGTTGTTCCGGCGACAGGCCCGGTTCGAACAGGGCCTGGCGGTACTCGACGTAGACCGCCTCGGTCTCGCGCGCGTTCGCGACGCGCACCGCGGTACCGATCGCCTGGTCGAGCTTGGTGCTCTCACGGGTTCCGATTATTTTCGCCGCCTCCGCGCGGATGGCGTCGCGTTCCGACAGGAGGGTGGCCAGCCGCTGGTCGTACTCGGATCCGGCCTGCGAGATTCTCTCCCGAGCGGCCACGATCTTGTCGAGGGTCGCGGGGGTAATCGCACCGCCGCCGCGCGCGGCACGGCTGGGGATGACCACAAAACGTAATCCCTCCGCCTCGAAGCGGTAGCTCGCCTGCATCGGCAGGTCGCGGGTCTCGGCGAGGATCGCCTCAATCCGCTCCACCGCGCGGCGCTGCGCGGAGCCGATGTCCTGCAGCAGCGCATTGAGGCGGGACTGCAGCACGGGCGGAAGCGGCGTACGCTCCATCACGGGCACGACTTCAGGCCGGTCGGCGATACCTTGGCGGATTTCCTCGGCCAGCGCTTCCAACTCCGCCAGCTGCGGGCGCTGCTTCTCCGCGAGCGCCTTCAGCGGGTTGGGGCGGAAAAAAGCGAAGCGTCGTCCGTCGTGGGCGAACACGGCGTCGAAAAGTTCCTTCTTCAGCGCTGATTTGCGCGTCTCGTAGTCGGCGAGCTTCGCCGCGACTTCCGGCGGCAGATCCGGCGGCACGGTGATCCGGGCGGGTTCGGGTGGGAAAAAGAGGTAGGGATTATTGGCGGCGGCCGCCTCTGGATTCTCGCCGGCGTTGAGGAGCTCGAGTGCGATCTCGCGCAGGAGCCGGCGCTGGGCGGGAAGCAGCGCTTCCTGGTAATAGGCCGCCGCGCGCATGACCTGCGCGATCTCGGCGGGGGAGAAGCCGCGCCGCTCGTTGTCGCCGAGGTGCCACTGGCGGTACGCGTTCCAGCTGAGGTCGCTCGAGCCGAGGTCGCGCCGGAGCGCCTCGGCCGTTTCCTCCAAGGCGCGCAAAGGACCGTTCTGCTGTGCCTTGAGTGTCTCGAGTGCGGCAGCGCGTTCCGCGGGCGCGAGGGCTTGCGCGCGCTCCAGGCCGGCGCGCAGTTCGGCGAGGAGGGCTAACTTGGTGCGGCGGTATTCCTCAACGCGCGCCTTCAGACGATCAGGCAGGCGTTTGAGCGCGAGACGGGTAGCCAGCGCGGGGTAGAATGGTTCGTTGATGAAGGCCGCCATCTCGGACGGTGCCGCGAGGCGGCCGGCGGGTGGGTTGGAACGCGGCAGGGCTCGGCCGAGCGGCGGCGGCGTGGGCGGGAAAAAGACCGGGACACGTTCATCGATGAAATCGCCTCCGCGCATCCGCGGCTCGCCTGGCGAGCGGCCGAACTCCCGCTCCGAATCCTGGGCCGTGGCGGGCGCGATCAGGCTCACGGCCAGTAAAGCGCCGCGGGCCAAGCCCAGCCGGCGTGATCCTCGGAATGCCCCTTGTTGGCGCATGCGGGGAAGACGATGCCTGCTCCCCGAAGATTCGCCAGCCGGGACTCCGGCTACCCCGGTGCTCAGAACCGCAGGAAGAGTCGCTCTAGCCCGTAGGCCAAGAGGGCCGTGACGGGAAGGGTGAGCACCCAAGCCCACAGGATGCGTTCGACCACGCCCCATTTCACGGCGCTCAGGCGTTTGGTGGCGCCGACCCCCATGATGGATGTGGAGATGACGTGCGTCGTCGAGACCGGGACGCCCATCGTGGCGGTGCCGTGGAGAATGATGGCGGCGGTCGTCTCGGCGGCGAAGCCGTGCACGGGCTGCATTTTCACCATCTTGTGGCCCATGGTGCGGATGATGCGCCAGCCGCCCGCCGCGGTTCCGGCGGCCATCGTGATGGCGCAGGTGATCACGACCCAGAAGGGGATGTCCTTGAACTCCTGCACGCGCAGGAAGTGCGCCCATTCCGGCAGGTTGGCGAACGCGCCGGTCGACGTGCCGGTGAACAGGGCGAGCGTGATGATGCCCATCGTCTTTTGCGCGTCGTTGGAGCCGTGGCTGAAGCCCATGAATCCCGCGCTGATGAGCTGGGCCTTGCCGAAAATGAGGGCGACGATCCGCGGGGTGGCTTTCCTTAGGATGATCAGCAGCAGTCCCATCAGGAGCGCGCCGCCGATGAAGCCAACCAAGGGCGACGTGAACATCGGCAGCACGACCTTGGGCCAGAGTCCGATCGCCGCGCCCTTCTTGTCGGTCGCGCTCCAGATCAGCACGCCCCAATTGCCGCCGGCCGTGGCCATCGCCGCGCCGCAGAGTCCGCCGATCAGCGCGTGGCTTGAACTCGACGGCAGCCCCAGCCACCAGGTGAATAGGTTCCAGATGATCGCCGCCACCAGCGCCGCTAGCACGGTCGTCATCGTGACCGCCGAGGCGTCCACCAGTCCGCCGCTGATGGTCTTGGCCACCGCGGTGCCCACCAGGGCGCCGATCAGGTTCCAGAAGGCCGCCCACATCACCGCCGCTCGCGGGGTCAGGACCTTCGTGGAGACGACCGTCGCGATCGCGTTGGCGGTGTCGTGGAAGCCGTTGATGTACTCGAACGTCAGGGCGGCGAAGAGGACGATCAGGAAAAGCGTCATGGTGGTCGCGCGGGTCCGGGCCGGGGGAGGGCGGCGGGGCCGGCTCAGGAGTGCTTGAGCACGATCTGCACCACGACGTTGCCGGCGTTGCGGCAGCGATCCACGGCCTGCTCCACCATCTGGTAGAGGTCATGGAGCACG
>JAURJO010000492.1 GCA_030832235.1 Verrucomicrobiota bacterium | reverse complement strand
GACGATCTTCTGGGCGGCGTCGGCCATCGTGTCGCCGGAGACGACCTTGAGGCCGGAGGCGGCGAGGGTGGCCTTGCCGGCGGCGACGTTGTTGCCCTCGAGGCGGACGACCAGCGGCAGCTTGAGGCCGACTTCCTTGACCGCCTCGACGATACCCTGGGCGATCACGTTGCAGTCCATGATGCCGCCGAAGATGTTCACGAGGATCCCCTTCACGTTGGGATCGCCGAGGATGATCTTGAAGGCGGCCACGACCTGGTCCTTCGAGGCGCCGCCGCCGACGTCGAGGAAGTTGGCCGGGGTGCCGCCGAAGTGCTTGATGATGTCCATCGTGCTCATCGCGAGGCCGGCGCCGTTGACGAGGCAGGCGATGTTGCCGTCGAGGGCGATGTAGCTGAGCGAGTACTTCGAGGCCTCGATCTCCTTGGAGTCCTCTTCATTGAGGTCTCGCAGCGCGACGATCTCCGGGTGGCGGAAAAGCGCGTTGTCGTCGAAAGACACCTTGCCGTCGAGCGCGAGGACCTCGCCGGCGGGGGTGGTGATGAGCGGGTTGACCTCGACCATCGAGGCGTCGGTTTCCCAGTAGCAGGTGTAGAGGGCGCGGATGAGGCGGGAGGCGTTCTTCGCCTCGCTGCCCGTGAAGCCCAGCTTGAAGACGAGCTCGCGCACCTGGTAGTCGGCGAGGCCGTAGGCCGGGTCGACGAAGACCTTCGTGATCTTCTCCGGTGTCTCGTGGGCGACCTTCTCGATCTCCACGCCGCCCTCGGTGGAGGCGACGATGACGGGGCGCGACGACGCGCGGTCGAGGAGGATGGCGAGGTAGTACTCCTTCTTGATGTCGCTCGCGACGGTGAAGTACACGGTCTGCACCTTGCGGCCGGCGGGGCCGGTCTGGAGCGTGACGAGCGTGTTGCCCAGCATCTTGCCGGCGGTCTCGCGCGCCTGGGCCTTGGTGGGGCAGAACTTCACGCCGCCCTTGAAGCCGTCGATGAACGTGCCCTTGCCGCGCCCGCCGGCGTGGATCTGGGACTTCACCATGGTCGGCCCCTCGGGGAGCTGGGCGAGCGCGGTTTCGAACTCGGCGGCCGAACGGGCGGCGGCGCCCTTGGGCACGGGAACGCCGAATTTCTCGAACAATGCCTTGGCCTGGTACTCGTGGATGTTCATGCGCGAAAAGTTCGCGGAGTTAGTCACAGGCTCCGATGTGAAGGCACGACAAAAAGCGCCCGCGGCCGCGGATTGCCATTCGCCAATCTTCACCGCAGCTTCCGGCGTCTATGGAACCTCACGAGGTGATGCGCGCGGTGCTCAAGTCCACCAGCGCGAAACAGGTCGCGTCCGGCATGAACCTTTCGCTCTCGCTCGTTTACAAATGGGCCGAGCCGCCGGTCGAGGGAGCGCCGTCCGGTAGCCCGCTCGAGCGTGTTGGACAGCTGGTGCGCATCAGCAAGGACGCCCGCGTCGCCCAATGGGTGTGCGAGCAGGCCGACGGTTTCTTTATCCGCAATCCCCAGAGCCTGCCGACGGACCGCAAGCTCATCCCCGCGACCAACGACATCGTGCAGGAGTTCGCCGACATGCTCGCGTACATCGCGCAGTCGTCGTCCGACAATGTGATCACGCCCGACGAGGCGAAGGCGATCCGCCGCCGCTGGGAGGAGCTGAAGCGTGTGACGGAAGGCTTCGTGCGGGCCGCGGAAAGCGGCACGTTTGGTCCGCCGCCTGCCGCTCCGGCGAAGTAAGAAGCCGAGCGCGGCCTAGAGCAGCCGCTTCGCGAGGAAAGCGGTCTGCAGCGCGGTGACTTCGCGGATGCCGCCCTGCGCGAGCGCGACCAGGCTGGTGAGCTGAGTCGGCGAGAACGTCGACTCCTCGCCGGAGCCCTGCACCTCGACGAACTGGCCGCGGCCGGTCATCACCACGTTGAAATCCACCTCGGCGTCCTTGTCCTCGACGTAGGCGAGATCGAGCAGCTCCGCGCCGCCCACCACGCCCACGCTCACGGCGGCGACGGAGTCGGCGAGGGGGTTCTCGGCGATGCGCTTGTCGTCGAGCAGGCGCTGCACCGCGAGGCGGGCGGCGAGCCAGGCACCGGTGATCGCGGCGGTGCGGGTGCCGCCGTCGGCCTGCAGGACGTCACAGTCGACCCAAAGGGTGTTGGCGCCGAGCTTCTCAAGATCGAGGACCGCGCGGAGCGAGCGGCCGATGAGGCGCTGGATCTCGACCGTGCGGCCGTCGATCTTGCCGCGCGAGATGTCGCGCGCCTTCCGCTCGTGGGTGGAGTAGGGCAGCATCGAGTACTCCGCGGTGAGCCAGCCGCCGCTGATTTTCTGCTGCTTCATCCAAGTGGGCACACCGGGCTCGATGGTGGCGGCGCAGATGACGCGCGTGCGGCCGAACGAGACGAGCACGGAGCCGGTCGCGTGCGGCGCGATGTTCGCCTCGAAGGTGATCGGGCGCAATTGCGCGGGTTGGCGGCCGTCGGCGCGGGTGGCGGGATTGGACATGGCGGTCGACCGTAGGCCGCCGGATGCGGCGCGCGAGCTTGGAAAAAATCGGCGCGGTGGATAGCACCACGAAATACACGAACGGCGCGAAACCGAGGCGATTGGCCCACGGAACACTCGGAAGCCACGGAACCGAGCGGACGAAGCGGGAACGGTTCTGCCCCTGGCGCGGCTTGAGCCACTTCGCGGCCGTGGGGCGGTTGGCCGCCAGAAGGCGCAAAACGCGCAGGCGGACCATGGACCAAGGCCTCCAGCCTGTTCCGCGGGCCAAAGCAGTCGCCTGTCTGAGCTGCCTGATGCCTGGGCGTGGAGTTCCTGATTTCCAGATTCGCCCGTGCTTGGTTATCTCCGTTTGCTCCGGTTCCATGGCTTGGGCGGATCGCGACCACGAGTGACCTGCCGGCCACCCAGTCTCGTGGGCGAGAAGGAAGCCGCGCCTGCGGGGTTGCGTCGTGGCGACCCTTGCGCATCGGCTAACCGCTTCACCCCTCGGCCTTATGTTTCTCCGCCTCCGCCTGGTTTCCCTCTTTGTCCTGTTCGCCGCTTCGGTTTATCCCGCCGATGAACGGCCGAGCGTCGTTTTCATCTTCGCCGACGACCAGCGGGCCGACACGGTCCGCGCGCTCGGCAACGCGCACATCCGCACGCCCAATCTCGACCGGCTGGCGGCGCGCGGCGTGGCCTTCGACCGCGCCTACATGCAGGGCGGCCTTCAGGGCGCGACCTGCGTTCCCTCGCGCGCGATGCTGCTGTCCGGGCGGCCGTTGTTCCGCATCGACGAGAAACTGGCGCGCGATCCCACGTGGCCGGCGGCGTTTGGCGCGGCGGGCTACCGCACGTTCATCAGCGGCAAATGGCACAACACTCCCGCCTCGGTGCCGCTGAGCTTTCAGCGCGCCACGTCGCTGTTCACGGGCGGCATGACCAACCCGATGAAGGCTCCGCTCAGCAGTTGGGAAAACGGCAAGCAAGGGGCCTCGCGCGTCGAGGCGCGCCACGCGTGCGAGACGTTCGCCGAGGCGGTGATCGCCTTTCTGCGCGAGCCCGGGGACGGGCCCCGTTTCGCTTATCTGCCGTTCGACGGACCCCACGACCCACACATCGTCCCGGATGATTTCCCCGAGAAATACGACCCGGCTGCACTGCCGTTGCCGGCGAACTTCCTGCCGCAACACCCGTTCGACAACGGCGAGATGACGATCCGCGACGAGGCGCTGCTGCCGTGGCCGCGGACCCCGGCGGACATCCGCGGTATGCTCGCGGAATACTACCGTTACATCACCTACCTCGACCTGCTGATCGGACGGGTGATCGACGCCGTCGACGCCTCCCCGCGGGCGCGGAACACGATCATCGTGTTCACCGCCGACTCCGGCGTGGCGCGCGGCAGCCATGGCCTGATCGGGAAGCAAAACCTCTACGAGCATTCGATGCGCGTGCCTCTCATCGTGGCGGGACCGGGAATCCCGGCCGGCCG
>JAURJO010000491.1 GCA_030832235.1 Verrucomicrobiota bacterium | reverse complement strand
TCGGCCCCGCCGCGCGCTTCGAGATCGCGGTGCACGGCGCGGTCGCGCACCGCGGCTGGCGGGTGAACCTCACCGGCCGCATCGATCAACTGGTCGCCGGTCCGGGCGGACCGCGGTTGCGCGAGGTGAAATC
Organism: Verrucomicrobiota bacterium; assembly: GCA_030832235.1. Classification (GTDB taxonomy): domain Bacteria; phylum Verrucomicrobiota; class Verrucomicrobiia; order Opitutales; family Opitutaceae; genus ER46. The sequence continues at coordinate 3,847 of JAURJO010000491.1, read as the reverse complement.
CGTCACCCGGGAACTGCCCGTCGACGCGACCGCGCTGCGCACGGAGTTCCCCGGCTACTTCATCCAGCTCGCCGCGTACGCCGCGCTCGGCCGCCTCGGACTCGCCCGGATGGGCGGCGCCGGAGGCGAGCCGTTTCCCGCCCCGGCGGCGGCGGAGTTGGTTTTCGTCGAGGTCGGCTCCGGCCTCGTGCAGGTGGTGCCGCTGGGTCCGGGCGACGACCGGCTATTCGAGCTGCAGCTCGAGCGGCTGGTGGAGTTTCTCGAGCACCGGCGCCGCGCGCGCGAGCGTCTGCGCGGACTGCGCTTCCGCCCCGCGTTCGCCGCACCCCGGCCCGGTCAGGAGACGACGCGCGCCGAGCTCACGGCGCTCTTCGCCACGCGTCCGCTGGTCTTCCTCGAGGCGCCGACCGGTTTCGGCAAAACCGGCGTGCTCCTCGAGTTCGCCCTCGACCAACTGCGCTCCGGACATTTCGACCGCGCGCTTTATCTAACCGGAAAATCCACCGGACAGCTGCAGGTGCTGCACACGCTGGCCGGCATGACGACGCCCGACGCGCCGGGCGTGACACCCGTCGCCGCGTGGCAGGTGCGCAACAAGTCCGAGCACTGCGTCAACACCACCTTCCATTGCGTGCGCGAGACCTGCGCCTACCTGGACGGCGCCGCTACCCGCTGGCCCGCGAGCGGCCTCGCGCGCTTCTGGCTCGATGAGCGTCACGCGCGCGACTTCGAGGCGCTGCGCTCGGCCGGACGCGACGCCCGCATCTGCCCTTACGAGATCACCCGCGCCGCGCTCGCGTTCAACGACCTCTGGATCGGCGACTACAATTACGTCTTCGCGCCGCGGAACCGCGGGCTTTTCGGCGACCAACCCGGTTTCGACCCCGCCCGCACGCTGCTGATCATCGACGAGGCCCACAACCTGCCGGCCCGGGTGGCCGACGCGCATTCGCATGCGTTCACGGCGGCCGACGCCTTCGCCACGCGCGAGGAGCTGCATCGCGTGCGGGCCGCCTCGCAGCTCTCGGGCGCCTGGGACCATTGGTGCCACTTTCTGCACACTCTTCGAGCCGGCCGCGGACTCACGGCGGGAGACGAGGACGACGCCCGCCACCTGCTCGGGGAGATCGCCGCGCGACTCGCGGGTGGCGGGGTCGACTTCGCCACCCTCGGACCACAGGCGGCTGACGCGCTCTGGTCGGTGCCCGCCCTGCTGGAGGAGATCGGCGGGAAAAACGGGGGCGGCTTACCGCGCCTCTGGTGGAGCCCGCGCGACAGCGAACTCGCTCTCACCTGTCTCGATGCCGCCGGAGCGATCGGAGCCACGCTGCGTGAGTACGGCGGCGTGGTGCTCGCGAGCGCGACGCTCAGCCCGGTCGACGGCTTCGCCGCCGCTTGCGGGCTGGATCTGCCGCCCGAGCCGGCGGCGGAACCGTCCCCGCGTGCCGTGACCCCGGAACGCCTTGGCGCCCTCAACAAACGCGAGACGCGCCGGCTTTTCCGTCAGCTCACGAGCGCGGCCGATCTGCTGCGCGTCGAGGAATCGCGCGCCGCCGCTTCCCCCGCCCTGCTGCCGGCCCGGGCACCCTGGCGCGACGGCGCGTACGACGTGGCGTTCGACGCGCGCGTCGACACGCGTTTCCAGCAGCGCACGCGGCATCACCCGACCACGGCGGCGACCCTCGCTTCCCTGCGCGCCGCGGCCGGCGGAGCGGTCGCGGTTTTCCTGCCCTCTTACGCGTACGCCGAGGCGATCCAACGCGAGGCCGTCGCGGTGGCGCCTCACCTGCGGGTCGCGCTGCAACCCCGCGCGCGCGACCTCTCCGCCCAGAACGCCTGGGTGGAGGAATCGCTGCGCAACGCGGACGCTCTCCTGCTCGTGCTCGGCTCAAGCTTCACCGAAGGCATCGACTCGCTCGGGGGACGTGTGACCCACGCGATGGCCGTCGGCCCCGCGCTGCCCGAGGTCAACGCCGTGCAGGAGGCGCGGTTGACGGAGGCGATCTCGTCCGGACTCACGCGCGAGGAGGCCTTCCGCCGCATCTACCAGATCCCGGGTATGACCAAGGTGAACCAGGCCCTCGGTCGACTGGTTCGCGCGCCCGGGCAGCGGGCGCGGGTGCTGCTCCATTGCCAGCGCTTCCTCGAGCCGGACTACCGCCAACTCCTCGCGCCGGAATATCAGGCGGGACGCGCGATTGCCGACGAGAAGGAACTCGCGGCGTGGCTAGAAGAAAACAACCTCTCCCTCGCGCAATCGGCGCATTAGCCTGTCCCCTGCCGACGGAAAACCGGCGGAGAATCGCCTCAACCTTACCGACCATGCACCTGCAAAGAATGCTCCCGGCGCGACTCGTCGCCGCCTTCCTCCTGCTGCTCCCGGCACTCACCGGTCTCCGCGCGATGAGCGTGATTCCCCCGACGTTCGCTGAGCTGGTCGCCGAGGCCGACGCCATCGTGCGCGCCCGGGTTGTTTCCATCCAACCCTACCTCGACCGCACTCCCGCCGGTGAGGTCGTGCGAACCCGCGTGACCTTCGAGGTCGAGTCCACGTTGAAAGGCCGGCACCAAGGCGGCCTGACGCTCGAGTTTCTCGGCGGCGAGGTCGATGGCCGCGGCCTGCGGGTCCCGGGCATGCCGACCTTTGCGTCCGGCGCGACCGAGCTGTTGTTCGTGACGCGGCAAGGCGCGGGACTTTGCCCGCTCGTCGCCGCCGCGCACGGCCGCTACCGTGTGCTGACCGATCGCACCACCGGCCGCGAGTTCATCGCGCGCAATGACTCCACGCCGCTCGCCAGCGAGCATGACGTGCAACTGCCGTTCTCGAACGCCGCCGCGTTGGTTCGCCCCGGCTCCGCGGGTCTTTCCCCCACCGTGTTCTCCGCGCGTATTCTCGCCGAACTCGAGCGCGCCAACGGCAACCGCCAGACCCGCTGACCATGAAGACCCGGCTCCTTCTCTCTCTCCTCGTCCTCGCCTCCGCCGCGCACGCCTTCAACGCCAGCGGCCAGCGCTGGTCCGCCGGCGAAGTCCGTTTCCAACTCGCCCTTCCGCCCCCCTCGACCGTGCTCAGCGACGGCTCCGGCTCGTGGAACGCCGTCATCGAGGACGCGATGGCGATCTGGAACGCCAACGTCTCGGCCGTGCGCCTCGCCGCCACCCGCGACTCCACCGCCGCGCTCGGCGAAGGCAACGGGGTGAACAACCTCGTTTTCTCCAGCACCATCTATGGCTCGGCCTGGGGCAACCGGGTCGTAGGTTTGACCCTGCAGCGTTACGACCCGCGCAGCGGTCGCTACTCGGAGGCTGACGTGCTGTTCAACGCAACCGTGCGCTGGGACTCCTACCGCGGCGCGTTGCGCTCACAGGGCGGCGAGACGGTGAACGACTTCCGTCGCGTGGCGCTCCACGAGCTCGGTCACGCCCTCGGGCTCAACCACCCCGACGACATCGGGCAGAACGTGACCGCCATCATGAATGCTCGCTCGAGCGACCTCGACACACTCGCGGCCGACGACATCACCGGCGCGAAGTCGATCTACGACAACCCCGCCGCCGCGACGGCGATCCTGAGCTTCACGGGGTCGTCTTTCTACGAGTTCCTCGGTACCGAACTCACCATCTCCGTCGGCGGACTGCGCAATCAAGGCGATGCCGCCTCTGGCACGCTCCGCATCGACCTCTGGGCGAGCACGGAACCGTACATCACAAGCGTCCCGGCCGGAGCGATCCTGATGGGCCGGCACGCCTTGACCGCACCGGTCGCCGCCAACTCCTCGGCCTCGGGCTTCACCGCCAAGACGACTTTCACCAGTCCGCCCGATGGCAGTTACTACACCTACTTCAC
>JAURJO010000490.1 GCA_030832235.1 Verrucomicrobiota bacterium | reverse complement strand
GCCCAGGTCGTTTCCGCCGGTCTCGACGGCCGTGCCAACGGCGGCCTCACGCTCGGAGGCGCCGTGAATGTCGGCCGCCTTTCGGCCACCGTCACCAACGGCGGAGGTCAGTTCGCCGTGGAGAACGCGGCCGCCCGACTCTACGCGGTTTGGGCTGCCGGCGCGTTTACCTTTCAAGCCGATGGCGAGTACGGTTCCGTCGACATCACTGGCATCCGCCGCACGACCTCGTTCGGCGGTTTCGCCACCAACGGCAAGACCTCGGGATTGCAGAGCGGCGGCGGCCTGAAGGCCGGCTGGACGGTCGCGACCGGCGGCGGCTCCGTTCGTCCGTGGGTCGGGCTCAATTTCCGTCAGGTTGAACTCGATGCGTACACCGAGAAGGACGTGCCCGCCCTGGCGATGGCGTTCGACGCTCAGACCGCCAAGAGCACCAGTGGTGCAGTTGGCGTAGACGCTTCCTACGCTTGGAAGTTCGACGGCCGTGCTGTGAGGCTCGATCTCCGCGGCGTGTGGCGCGACGAGATGAGCGGCAACACGCGGGCGGTCTCGGGCCGACTCGCCGACAATTTCACCCGGACCACCGCGTTGCAGATGGTCGACGGCGACGGTGGCGGACTGGAACTCGGCGGCTCACTCGGCGTCGGCTTGGGTAAGAACTGGAGCGCCGCAATCGGCTATGCCGCGGACGTCCGGCAGGACGACAAGCTGGCCAACCGCTTCACGTTCTCGGTCCAGACGGGCTTCTGATCCCCTTTCCCAGCGCGGCTCTGCGGCAACTGAAACGTCGCTCGAACTGCGCCGCGCTGGGGAGGGATGAGGCACTTTGCTTCGCCGAGCCTACATCCTTAGCTGAGCCGACGGCGGGTAAACGCCCTCGGCTACATCGCACGTGCTTCGTGAGGAATCGTCGGTCCGGAGGATCCGGACAAGAGGCGCCCGGGTAGCCGAGCTGTCCGCCTAGGCCCATGAGGAGTGTGTGACGGACGACGGCGGTTCTGAGGGCAGCGAACTTGAACCGCGGATTTCTCAGTTGGCGCGGATGAATGCGGCGTTGGTGTGGGCGAAAAGAAACAAGTCAAAGGAACTCTGTTTTCAGTCGGTTGGGCGGTTCAGTCGGATAGCGTGGAGATCCGTTGAATCCTCGGCGATGGTGGCGGAGATCAGCATCGTCGGATACCACGTCGATTGACGGCGACCACGGGATTGGCGTTCCGAGGGACGCGGGTGTTGCAGCCGTGCGTCCCGTCCGGCACGAGCACTGTGACCGATTTCCGACCCAGTGAACTATCCTACCGTTATGAATTCCGCCGTCTTCCCAATGATTCCCGCCGCCGGCAAGTCGCTGTGGTTCTTCGCCATCATTGGCCTCGTGCCTCTGGCCGCCCTCGGGGTCCTGATGTATTTGGCGTGGTCGATGCAAGGCGCGCAATTCACCGTCTCCTCTGAAGGACTCCGCCTCCAAGGGGATCTCTACGGCCGCCTGATCCCGCTCCAATCACTGAAATTCTACGAAGCGGTTGTCACCGACCTGAACGCCGACCGGGATCATCAGCCGACTCGCCGCACGATGGGCACCAGTCTGCCTGGTTATTCCGCCGGTTGGTTCAGGCTGCGCAACGGCGCCAAGGCGCTGCTCTACGTCACCGACCGCGCGCGCGTCGCCCGGATTCCCACGACGGAAGGCTACACCCTCATGCTAAGCGTGGATGATCCGGCTGCATTGATCGCCGAAATTAGCGCCCGCTCACGCGCGTTGTGACCATGGGACGCGCCGTGCGCAATGGCTAGACCTCCCGCCGGTTTCCGCACGGGCTAGTCCGCGCTGCCCGTTTCCCAGTACAATAGCGGACGCGCCGGAATGACGCGTCCGCTTGGTCGAAAAACCGCCGGGCGGCTTCAGCGCAGGTCGAAACGGTCGGCGTTCATCACCTTCACCCACGCGGCGATGAAGTCGTCGACGAACTTACGCTCGTTGCCGCCCTCTGCGTAAACCTCGGCGATGGCGCGGAGCTGCGAGTTTGATCCGAAGATCAGGTCGACCCGCGTGCCGGTCCACTTCACGTCGCCCGTGGCGCGGTCACGCACCTCGAACAATTCCTCGGCGGGCGAAGTGGCTTTGACCACGTGGCGCATATCGAGGAGGTTCACGAAGAAATCGTTCGTGAGCGTCTCCGGGCGGTCGGTGAAGACGCCGTGCGAGGACTTGCCGTGGTTGGCGTTGAGCACGCGCAGACCGCCGATGAGGACGGTCATCTCCGGGGCGGTCAGGCCCAGCAGTTGGGCCTTGTCGACGAGGAGATGCTCGGGCGGCAGCGTGTAACGGGTCTTTTGGTAGTAGCGGAAGCCGTCGGCCACCGGCTCAAGCACGGCGAACGAAGCGGCGTCGGTCTGTTCCGCGGTCGCGTCCATGCGGCCCGGTGCGAAGGGCACCGCTACCTCATGGCCGGCCTTGCGGGCGGCCTGCTCGATAGCGGCGCCTCCGGCGAGAACGATGAGGTCCGCCAGCGAGACGCGTTTGCCGCCCTTCTGCGCGGCGTTGAATTCCTGCTGCACCTTACCCAACGCCGCCAGCACCTTGGCGAGACGGGCGGGTTGGTTGGCCTCCCAGTCCTTTTGCGGGGCTAGGCGGATGCGAGCGCCGTTGGCGCCGCCGCGCTTGTCGGAGCCACGGAATGTCGAGGCGGAGGCCCAGGCGGTGGAAACGAGTTCCGGAATGGAGAGGCCGGCCGCGAGGATCTTGGCCTTGAGCGCCGAGATGTCAGATCCGTCGACGAGCGGGTGGTTCACCGCCGGGATCGGATCCTGCCAGATGAGGTCCTCGGCGGGAACATCGGATCCGAGGTAGAGGCGCTTCGGTCCCATGTCGCGATGGGTGAGTTTGAACCACGCGCGCGCGAAGGCGTCGGCGAATTGCGCCGGATTGGCGAGGAAACGGCGCGAGACCTTCTCGTAGGCCGGGTCGAAACGCAGGGCGAGGTCGGTCGTCAGCATCGAAGGCCGGTGCTTCTTCTTCGGGTCGAAGGCGTCGGGCACAATCTCCGGCGCGTTCTTGGCGACCCACTGGTGGGCGCCCGCGGGGCTCTTCACCAACTCCCAGTCGTAGGCGAAGAGATTCTCGAGGTAGTTGTTGCTCCACTTGGTGGGCGTGCTCGTCCACGTGACCTCCAGGCCGCTCGTGATGGCGTGCGAGCCCTTGCCGCTGCCATAACGGTTGCTCCAACCGAGACCCTGCTCGGCGATGGAGGCGCCTTCGGGTTCCCGGCCAACATTGGTCGCGGACGCGGCACCGTGGGTTTTGCCGAAGGTGTGGCCGCCGGCGATCAGCGCCACGGTCTCCTCGTCGTTCATCGCCATGCGGGCGAACGTCTCGCGGATATCGCGCGCGGAGGCCACGGGGTCGGGGTTGCCGTTCGGGCCCTCGGGATTGACGTAAATGAGTCCCATCTGCACCGCGGCGAGCGGGTTCTCCAGCTGGCGATCGCCGGTGTAGCGCTTGTCTCCCAGCCAGGTGTCTTCGGAGCCCCAGTAAACGTCCTCCTCGGGCTCCCAGACGTCGGCGCGGCCGCCGCCGAAGCCGAAGGTTTTGAAGCCCATCGACTCGAGGGCGCAGTTGCCCGCGAGGATCATCAGGTCGGCCCAGGAGATCTTTTTTCCGTACTTGCGCTTGATGGGCCACAGGAGCCGGCGCGCTTTGTCGAGGTTGGTGTTGTCGGGCCAACTGTTGAGCGGCGCGAAACGCTGCTGCCCGGCGCCGCCGCCACCGCGGCCGTCACCGGTGCGGTAGGTGCCGGCGCTGTGCCAGGTCATGCGGATGAACAGCGGGCCGTAGTGACCGAAGTCGGCCGGCCACCAGTCCTGCGAGTCGGTCATCAGCGCGTGGAGGTCGCGCTTCACGGCGGCGAGATCGAGCTGTTTGAACTCCTTCGCGTAATCGAATCCCGCGCCCATCGGATCCGACAGCGACGAGTTCTGGTGCAGCATCTTCAAGTTGATCTGGTTGGGCCACCAATCGCGGTTTTCGCGTCCCTTGGAGCCGGTGTGCAGGTGGGGGAAGGGGCATTTGCCGCCAGTGGTGGTGGGAGGGTGGTTTTCCATGATGAGAGAGGAGCCCGCCGCGTGATCGCGGCGTGAGAACTGAATCTCCAACGAAGGCGCCTTCGGCAGCTCGCGCAAGTCGCGATCGGGAAAAAGGCCGCAGCGAGCGTGTGGAGTCTTCTCGTCAGGAAGCGGGTGGAATTCGGCCGGCCTCGTTGGCGGCTGCCGCGAGATGGCGTGCTATCACCGTGCGCCAGTGGGCGTCATCCAACTCGCGACGTCGCGCGGCGCGATACTCCATTTCACCCACGAAAAAGATGAAGACGAAAAGCACGACGAGCAGCG
>JAURJO010000489.1 GCA_030832235.1 Verrucomicrobiota bacterium | reverse complement strand
TCGCCGGCTTTAAATCCCAGAACGCCCTCGCAACGCACGAGGACGCCGCCAAGGCCTCGCGTCCCTTCGACAAGGCCCGCAACGGCATCGTGATCTCCGAGGGTGGCTGTCTCGACACGCTCGAGCGGCCCGAGGACGCGCACGCGAGGGGAGCGAAGATCGACGCCGGGAGCGCCGGCCGCCACGTCAACAGTGACGCCAGCGACTACGTCCTGCCCAACCCGACTCGCCAGGCCGAATGCGTCCGGGCCGCGCTCAGTCGCTCGGGGCTCGCCGCGCGCGACATCCACATCGTCAACACCCACGCCACCGCCACGCCGCTGGGAGATATTCAGGAGTGCGAGGCCATCCGGTCCGTTTTCGGCGTCGATTGCCCCGACACGCACATCAACAACACCAAGAGTTTCATCGGCCACGCCATGGGCGCCGCCGGTGCGCTGGAGCTCGCCGGCAACCTCCCTTCCTTCGACGACAAGATCGTCCACCCGTCCATCAATGTCGATGATCTCGATCCGCAATGCGCGCTGCCGGGACTCGTCCTGAACACGCCGCGCCCGGTCGCGCGGGTCGACACGATCCTGAACAACTCGTTCGGCATGCTCGGGATAAATTCCACGTTGATTGTTCGGCGCTTTGTCGCCTAGTTCCCGCCGTTTCCCATGACCAAAGACGAATGCAAGCAGGTGGTGCTCGATATCATCGCGGACATTGCTCCCGATGAGGACCTGAGCAACGTGAAGCCGGAAGTACGGCTCCGGGACCAGCTGCAGCTTGATAGTATGGACTTCCTCGACATCGTCATGGAGCTCCGGAAGCGCCACGGCATCGAGGTGCCCGAGGCGGATTACATGCAGCTCGCCTCCCTCGACAGCTGCGCGGAGTACCTCACGCCGAAGTTCAACGCGTTGGCCGGCAAGAGCTGAGCCGGCGACAACCTCCCGTTCCCGCCGGGCCGCCCCGCCCGGCTTTTTTCTGTCCGGAAACGATGAACTCCCGCCGCGATTACGACGTGGTGATCATCGGGGCCGGGATGTCCGGGCTCGCCGCGGGCATCCGTCTCGCGCACTTCGGCCGCAAGGTCTGTATCTTCGAGCGCCACAACGCGGTGGGCGGGCTCAACGGGTTCTACGGCATCGATGGCCGGCGGTATGACGTCGGCCTGCACGCGCTGACGAATTTCTCCCGGCCGGGCGTGCGCGGCACTCCGCTGGTAAAACTGCTGCGCCAGCTGCGCATTGACCGGGAGGAATTCGCGCTGTGCGAACAACGCGGCTCGCGCATCGCGTTCGGACCCCGTGGGGAGACGGAGCTGCGCTTCACCAATGACTTTGCGGTGCTGGAGTCGGAGGTCGCCACCCGGTTTCCGCGGCAGATCGATGGTTTTCGCGCGCTGGTCGCCGCGGTGCGGGCGTTCGACGATGTCGCCCTCGACGCTCCGGCGGTGTCTGCGCGCGGAGTTGTCCGGAGTCACATCAGCGACCCGCTCCTCGAGGACATGCTGTTCTGCCCGCTCATGTACTACGGCAGCCCGACGGAGCGGGACATGGATTTCGGGCAGTTCGTGATCATGTTCAAAGCGCTGTTCCTCGAGGGATTCGCGCGCCCGCTGGAGGGGGTGCGGGTCATCCTCCGCGTGCTGCTTGCGAAATACCGCGCGGCGGGTGGCGAGCGGCGGATGAAGTGCGGCGTACGGCGCATCGAGGCGCGGGGCGGCAGCGCGCACGCGCTCGAGTTGGATGACGGTACCGAGGTCACCGCCCGCCACATCATCTCATCGATCGGCGCACCGGAAACCGAGCGGCTTATCACGGGCGAAGTGCCGGTTGGTGGCATCGCCACGCCGCCGGGTCGACTGTCATTCGTCGAGACCATCACCGTGTTCAACCGCGAGCCGGCGTCGTTCGGGTGGGGCGAGGACACGATCGTCTTCTTCAACGACTCGGAGCGGTTCAGCTACGAGAGTCCGCAGGCGGAGGTGGATACCCGCAGCGGTGTCATCTGCCTGCCGAACAATTTCCAGTACGGGCCCGGCAAGTCGCTGCCGGAAGGATTGCTGCGCGTGACGTGTCTCGCGCGACCGGAGTTGTGGAGCGCGCTGCCCGACGAGGAGTACCGCGCGGCGAAGCGGCGCTGGTTCGCGGCGGTGCAGGAGTCCGCCCGGCGATTCCTGCCGTCGCCCGGCGGGGCGGTCGCGCCGGAGGATGCGGTGGTGGCGACCGACATGTTCACCCCGCGCACGATTACACGATATACGGGCCACCTGGGCGGGGCGATCTATGGCTCGCCGGTGAAGAACCGCCACGGCCGCACCGCATTGGACAACCTCTACCTTTGCGGGACTGACCAGGGATTTCTCGGGATCATCGGCGCGATGCTCAGCGGCATCTCGATGGCGAACCTCCACGTCCTGCAGAAGGAAACGCCGAAACTTTAGCGGCGGATTTGTGACGTCGATTGGGTCACAAATCCGGGGTGGCGGCCGTCGAGTAAGGAAAGGTTCGCGGTCACAGCTCGGGCGACGTTCGCTGATTTCATGAAACGGCTCGCCCCGCTGTTCCTGATTATCGTCATCACCCTGCGCGCTGCCCCTGCGGCGGCACCGTCGCCTCGTCCGGTCCTTTTCAATACGGCATTCGAGAGCGCCTCGCTCGGGTTAATCGAGGTTCTCGGCGAAACCGAGTTCCGGATCCGTCCGCGCGGCCAGCAGGATGCCCGGGGGCGCAATCGTCAGACCACCTGGTGGGCAGTGCGTCTCGATCAGCTCGCGGGGCGGGCCGTGACGATGCGCGTCACCGGCTTTGACGGGGAATACAATGATCGTCCGGTGATCTCCTGGGCCGGACCGTGGTACCGGCCCGTCGTGAGCAGGGACGGGAAGCGATGGTCGCACGTGACGGAGGCCGAGTGGGACGCCGAGCGAAAGGAACTCCGCTTCACTCTGCCGGCCGGCGCCGATCGTCTTTGGCTGGCCCACATCCCGCTCTACCCGACGGAGCGGGCGCTGGCCCTGATCGAGGATGCCCGTCGCAGCCCGCACGCCCGTATCGAGCGCATCGGAAACTCGGTCCTGGGGCGTCCGCTCCATCTGGTGCGCGTTACCGAAGCGACGAGACCGGATGCGGCGAAGAAAGTTATCTGGATGCAGGCCCGCCAGCACGCGTGGGAGGCGGACACCTCGTGCATTCTGGAGGGTGCGCTGCGTTTTTCCCTCTCCGACGATCCCGCCGCCGCAAGGCTGCGGTCGGAAAATATCGTTTTGTTCGTGCCGATGATAAATCCCGATGCCGTCGCCCGCGGCGAGGTACGGTTCAACGTCAACGGCTTCGATCCGAACCGGCATTGGGACGAAGTCGACGTGCGCGACGAAGTCTGGCGGACGCGCCTGCCGGAGATCTGGCACGTGAAGCGCGCCTTGATCGACCAGCATGCGCGGCAATCCATCGACCTCGCGCTGAACCTGCACAATACCGAGACCGGGGAATACTTGGAGACCATGGTCGACGACGACGCGGTGCTGGCGCGCATGACACTTTTCCACGATCTGGCGCGGGCGCGGAGCACCTTTGATCCGTCGCGCCCAAAGCTGGCCGTGACGCCGGCAAACGGTGGCGGGCCGCGCAACACGACAAACGCGATCTGGAGCGAGGCGCGCGTGCCGATGATGCTCCTGGAGACCCGCGTGGGTCCGGGCTCCAAGCTGGGACGTTATCCCGCCGTGGAGGACCGGCTGGAACTCGGACGCCGTCTGGTGGAGCTGATGGCCGAGGCGGCGCGATGAACGACGGCGCTTCCCCGGAGAACGGCGGTGGTAGCGACCGGCTCCGCGCGCTCGGCCCGGGCCTGCTGCTGGCGGCCTCCGGCATCGGCGCGGGGGATGTGGTGGTGGCGGCCGTCACAGGCATGCGCTTTGGGTTCGCACTGCTTTGGGCGGTGGTGCTCACGGTGGTGCTCAAGTTCGTCGTGACGGAGGCGCTGGCGCGCTGGCAGCTGGCGACGGGAGAAACGATCGCGCGGGCGTGGGTCACGCGACTTCCGCGCTGGGTGGGCGTCGGTTTCACGGCGTACCTGCTTTTCTGGAGCTTCATGGTCGGAGCGTCCCTGAGCAGCGCGTGCGGGATCGCCGGGGCGAGCCTCGCGGGATTCGGCACGACGGCGCAGTGGGGGGCGGTCCATGCGGTGGCCGCGGCGGCATTGGTGGCGGGGAACTGTTACGCCGGTTTCCAGCGGGTCATGAAGGCGCTCGTCGCGGTAATGGCCTTGTGCGTGCTCGGCTGCGCGGTCCTCACGGGGCCCTCGCTTGCCGGTTTGCTCCACGGGCTCGCCTTGCCGACTATCCCCGCAGGGGGAACGCCGCAGGTGCTCGCCTTGCTGGGCGGGATCGGCGGGAGCCTCACCGTGATCTGTTACGGTTACTGGATGCGCGGCGAAGGCTGGCGGGGGGCGGAACGGCTCGGGGCGATGCGTTCGGATGTTCGGCTGGCTTATGTTTTCACGGGATTTTTCGGCGTCGCGCTGGTGGTGATCGCAGCCGGGGTGGAGGCCCGCGGGGGCGGGGCGCGGCTCGCGCTGGATGTGGCGGACCGGCTGGGCACGGTGGCGGGTCCGTGGGCGCGGCTCGTTTTCCTGCTCGGCTTCTGGTGCACGGTTTTCACCGCGATGCTGGGGGTGTGGCAGGGGGTGCCGCAGGTTTACGCCGACATCGCGGACGCGTGGCGCGGCCCGAGGGTGGAGGATGACACGGAGAAACGCCGGTGGGAGCGCGCGGTGCGTCTCGGCGCGCTGGGCTTTCTGGCCGGGCCGCCGCTCGTGCTTCTCTGGCGCAAGGAGCCCGTCGCCGTCGTGGTGATGTTCTCGATCACCGGCGCCTTCGTGATGCCTTTCCTCGCGGCCACCTTGCTTTACCTCAACAACCGCCGCGAGTGGATGGGGACGCTGGCGAACGGCCGGCTGGGCAACCTGGCCTTGGTTTTTTCCCTGCTGGCGTTCGGTGCGGTCTGCGTGACGGAGATCTTGAAAGTTGCCCTTTAGTTGGTCCGCTGCGGTCAAGCAGTCGCTCCGCGGTTTGTCCCAGCGGCCTGTTCCCTCTCGAAGATTCCCGATCCGTCCTTAGGCGGCGGGATACTCCCAGCCTTTGCGGTAGTCGCGACGGAGGAGTTGGTTCGCGGCCTCGTCGCCGAGGATGCGCTCCCTCGCGCCGTCCCAGTCGATGCTGCGGCCTAGTTTCAGCGACAGCATGCCGAGCAGCGCCATGTTGGTCGCGAGGTGAACCTCGCCGATGTCGGATGAAGGGCGGCGGCCGGTGCGGATGGCGTCGAGGAAGTCGGCCCAGTTCTCGCGGATGTTCTGCGAATCGGGCTGGTTGAGCCGCGCCTCCTCGGAAATCACCGGGTCTTTCGCGTTGGAGGGGTAGAAGGTCCAGCCCTTCTGCCAGCCGACGTGCATGATGCCCTTGGTGCCGTAGAAATAGCAGCCGACATTCTCGCCCTTGTCGGTGTTGTTCCCGGCGAAGCGACGGTGCTCCCATTGGACCGTCATGCGCTCGAACGTGTACGACGCCACCTGGTGGTCGGGGGCGTCGGTGGTCTGCGCGCCGGCGGTGTTCACGACTGGTCCGGCGATGGGTCGGCCGCCGGTGGAATAGATCTTCCGCGGGTATTTCTCGCCGGTGATCCAGAGGATCTGGTCGAGCCAGTGGATGCCCCAGTCGCCGAGCGTGCCGTTGGCGTAGTCGAGATAGTTGCGGAACCCGCGCGGGTGGATGCCGCCGCGGCTTCCGGGCGAGGAGTCGCGCGGGTCGCCACCGTTGAACGGCCGCAGCGGTGCGGGACCGCACCAGAGATCCCAGTCGAGTTCCTTCGGCACTTCGACGGTGGGCCGGGGAGTCTCCGGGCCGCCGGCGTAGTGTACGAAACAACGCACCATGCCGATGTCGCCCGCCTTGCCGGAGCGGATGAACTCGCGCGCGCTGACGTTGTGCGGGGAGACCCGCCGGTGGGTGCCGACCTGCACGACGCGGCCGGTGGCGCGCGCCGCGTTCACCATGGCGCGGCCCTCCATGACGGTGTGGCCGATCGGCTTTTCGACGTAAACGTGCGCACCGGCGCGCACGGCGGCGATCATCGGCAGCGCGTGCCAGTGGTCGGGAGTGGCGACGATCGCGATCTCCGGCTTCGCCCGGTCTAGCAGCTCGCGGTAATCCTTGAACAGCTTCGGCTGGCCGCCGGTGCCCTCGCGGATGTTGCGCAGCGTGGGCTCGAATTGCCGCGAATCGGCGTCGCAGAGCGCCGTGACTTCACAGGCACCGCTGGCCATCGCCTCGCGGAGGATGTTGTTGCCCCACCAGCCGCAGCCGATCAACGCGGTGCGGAAACGGCGGGGGCCGGACTTCTCGGCGGCGCGCAGCGCGGGAAAGGCGGCTAGCGGCGCGGTGGCGACGGCGGACTGTAGAAACGTGCGACGATTCATAGCGAAAGGGGGCGCGATGCGGATCAGGCGCGGAGGCCGAGGCCAATCTTATCGCGGAGGTAGGTGATCGACTTCTCGAGTTCGGCGCGCTGGAAATCCTGCGTCGCCTGCTTTCCCTCGGGTCCGGGGGGGGCCTTGAAGGCCGGGATCTGGCGGCCGCGGCGCATGAGCGCCTCGAATTTCGCCAGCTTCTCGGGGCGGCGGTCGTAGTGCCGCCAGAATTCCGGCTGCTTGTACGGGAACATCCGCGGCCCGCCGGAGATCGTCTCGATCATGATGGGCACCTGCGGGCAGAGCTGCGCCCAACGCGCCGCGTAGGCCTTCCAGTCGATGAGCCCGTCGCCCGCCGCTGTCCATTGCACCGCCGCGCCGTCCGGCGTCTCCCACGCCATGTCGTCGCGCAGGCTCGAGCAGATCGTCACGGGCCCGAGCGTCTCCAGCACGTCCATCGGATCTTCAAGCGTCCAGATCGCGTTGCCGGAATCGATGTTGGCGCCCACGAAGTCGCGGCCGGCGGCGTTGATCAAATCGAGCAATTCCCACGAATGCATGTCGCCGGCGTGGTTCTCGATGGCGACCTTCACCCCCGCGGCCAGCGCGTCGGCGCGACAAGCCTTCAGCACGGCCACCGTGTCGGCGATGCGGGCGCGGATCCCGCCCTCGGTCTTGCGGTCCTCCATCGAGCCGAGCACGACGCGGAATACCGGCGAGCCGAGCGTCTTGGAAACCCGGAGGCCAAGCCGCAGGTGTTCCTCCGCCGTGCCCCAGTTCTTTTTGAAGGTCTTCGATGTCGGGCAAATGCTCCAGCTGCCCGCGTAAAGGGCGATGCCGGCCTCGTCGGCCTGCTTGCGGAGGGCGCGCAGGTTGGCGTCGTCGAGCGAGCCCAGCGCGTCCAGGTCGGAAATCAGCAGGGTGTCGCACTTCAGTTTCGCCGCGTAGGCGATCAGCTCGGGCGCCTTCCACCCCATGGCGCGCACGGCGAAATTATCGATGCCCAGCTTGATCCTGGGCCCCGCCGGACGCGCGGCGGCGCGGAGAAGCGCGGAGCTGGTGGCGGTGGCGGCGGCGAGGCCGGCGACGAAGTGGCGGCGGTTCATGGGGAAATTCATTGGTGGAGGCTCGCGGGCTGTCGAGGCCGGTCAGGTCCCCGGGCGACGTCCCCGCAATTCCTCGATCAGTCGACCGAGCGCGACGCACATGCGATCGATTTCGGAATCGCCGCGCGGGGGCGGCAACGTGGCGAGCACATCACCCGAGCCGATGCGGCCGGCGGCGCGCTCCACGGTGCGCAGGCGGCGCGCGACGCGGCCCGCGAGGAGCCAGGCCACGGCCATGCCGGCCGCGGTGAACACGATGCCCCAGCCGAGGATCGTACGTCGCAGTTCCTCCGCGGGTGCGAACGCCCGGTCGGCCGGTTGGCGCACCGTGGTGATCCAGCCCAGCCCGCGGAAATCCTTGTGGCCGCGGCTGCGCGCGTAGCCGGTGAGGTAGGTCGTGCCGAGTGTGGTGCCTTCGGTGAAGTAACCGCGGAGACGGCGGGTGTCGGCGCCGGCGGGTGCATCCGGCGGACGGGTCCAGCCGGAGCCACCGGAATCCAGCAGAGGATCTCCTTGGCCGGTGTACAGCGTCACGCCGATGCGGTCGCGGCGGAGGAGGTCGGGCACGACGGAAAGCTGCACCTCGCGCGTCCACCCCCAGCGGAGGTGCGCCGCGAGCACACCCCCGAAACGGCCGTCGGGATCGGTCAACGGCACGGCGAGGTCGAACACGCGGGGATTAACGTCGCCCTCGTCGGGTGTGATGACGTCGGCCGGAAGGTTGCGCACCTCGCGCGGACCGGCGGCGTAGGCGGTCTCGCGGGCGGCGATGAACCACGGACGATCGGCGGCGG
>JAURJO010000488.1 GCA_030832235.1 Verrucomicrobiota bacterium | reverse complement strand
GGCGCGCGCAAGGTCGATGTTCCGCGTCACCGGGTCGATGTCGACGAACACCGGGCGCGCGCCGACCTCGAGGATCACGTTGCTGGTGGCGACCCAGGAAAGCGGGGTGGTGATGACCTCGTGGCCGGGACCGACACCCGCGATGCGCAGGGCGATCTCCATCGTGCAGGTGCCGGAGTTGAAGACCCGCACGGGCCGCCCGCCGAAGAACTCCGAGAGCTTCGACTCGAGCTCCTTCACCTTCGGGCCGGAGGTGATCCAGCCGGACCGGAGCACCTCGCTCACGCCCGCGATGGTTTCCTCGTCGATGGTGGGGCGGGTGAGCGGGAGGAACGGCGCGGCCATTTCAGGGTCGGTTGCTCACCAGGCTGATGCCGCGCGTTTCCGCGATCAAATGATAACGGAAAGCGGGATCGGCGAACACCGCGCGGGGCTGGTTCAGCTCGCTGTGGCGGACGACGAGCCAGACCCGCTCCGGCCCGGCCCATTGCCGCCTGAGCTCCCCATCGTCGAGGAAACGCGCGGCCCGCTCCCGGGGCTCGAGAAACTGCACCTGCAGTTCGTCGGTGTAGCTCACGAGGCCGACGGGCCGCTCGGAGTAATAGACAAAGTCGTGGAAGAACGACCAGTAGTGGTAGACGCGGTCTCCCGGCGCGATCTTCTCGCGGGCCACGCGGGCGAGCTCGCGGGTGTTGGGCCGCTGGAAGCGCGGGGACGCATGCAGCACCAGCCCGTAGAAGCAGATCATCGTCGCGACCATCACGGCCACACCCGACCAGTCGCCGCGGCGGCGAGCGCGCCAGGGGGCGAGCAACGCTCCGGCGAAGAGCACCGTGGCGATCAGGATCGCGTGCGGCCGGAGCGAGGCCGCCTGCGAGGCGTCGGGGATCACACCGGGCTTGAGAACCGCGATGAGAACCGCGGTGGCGAGCACGCTGGAGCAAAACGAGAAGACCAACGTGCCACGGCGCAGGCCGCCGTCGGCCATGGATTCCATCCGTCGCGCCAGCCAGGCGCCGATCAACACCGCGAGCGCGGGGAAGACCGGCAAAATGTAAGGGATGAGCTTCGACTGGGACTTGGAGAAGAACAGCAGGATGAAAAGCACCCAGGTGACGAGGAACCACGCGTCGGCGTTCTCATGCCGGCGCCGCCAGCCGCCGGCGATCGCCTCGCGCACGGCGCCCGGCAGGAAGCCGACCCAAGGGAATAGCCCCGCGAGAATGACCGGACCGAAGAACCAGAACGGCGCACCGCGGCCGTGCGCGGTGGTGGTGAAGCGGGTCCAGTGCTCGTGGATGAAATAGAACTCCGCCCAGCCGGCGTTACGCTGCGCGGCAAGGATGTGCCATGGGGCGGCGATCGCGAGGAAGAGCAGCAGGCCCGTCCCCAGATGCATCGGCAGTAACCGGCGCCACTGGTTGAAGACCAGCAGCCACAGAAACATCACCGCGCCCGGGATCAGGAAACCAATCAGGCCCTTGGCCAGCGTCGCCAGCGCCGCGCTGGCGTACAACCCGAGGAACAGCGCACGCCGCCTCGAACCGGGCGGCTCGCGCACGGCGAGGATGAAGCAGAAGAGCGTCGAGGCGATCAGCGTCGAAACCGCCATGTCGAGCAGCAGCACGCGCGACAGCACAAAATGCAGGAGCGACGTGCCTAGGACCACCGCGGCCGCGAGGCCGGCGAGCCGGCCGTGGAGGCGGCGCGCGGCGAGGTAGGCGACGAGGATCGCCCCGAGTCCGCACAGCGCCGGCGTGAGTCGCGCGGCGAACTCGCCCGGGCCGAAGAGCACCCGGCTCAGTCCCACGGTCCAGTAGACCAGCGGCGGCTTTTCAAAGTACGGGACCGCGTTGAGCCGGGGTGTTACCCAGTCGCCCGTCGCCAGCATCTCCCGCGGGATCTCCGCGTAGCGGCTTTCGTCCGGATTGGCCAGCGGGAGCCGCCCAAGGAAGAGGAAGTTCAGCGCCCCGAACACGAGCGCGAGCACGAGGAGATCGCGCCAGACGGGTTGTCCCGGCGTGGTGGCGGAGGACGCGGATTTCATTGGCCCGCGTTTTTCGTTACCCGGCGACGCGCGGCATCCTCCGCGTAGCGCGTCTGCTCCGCCGCGGTCACCTCCCGGTAGGTGCCGTGCCGGTAGAGGTGGCTGGCGGTCTGGTAGTAGGCGATGGTGTCGGACGCGGCCTCGGGCGCGCGCTCACGCAATTCGAAGGTGCCGGGCTCGCAGTCGAACTCCGCCACGCGCTTCACCGGCGAGAGGATGCTGAGCATGCCGGGCCGGTGGAGCCCGAGCTTCTGGTAATTGCCCAACAACACACGCGGGCGGTCGGTGGCCACGCGCACGTCACGGCCGTAGAAGCGGCTAGCGTAGCTCCAGTTCAGCAGCGCGAGCAGGGTGGGCGCGTAATCCACCTGGCTCATCAGGTGCGGTACGCGTCCCGGCGGGATGTGGCCGCCGGGCGAGAAGATCATCAGCGGAATGTGGTAGTTCTGCACCGGTAACGCCGCCTTGCCGGCCACGGAGGCGCAGTGATCGGCCACGATCACGAACACGGTGTCGCGATACCACGGCTTCTTCTCCGCCTCACGCAGGAACTGGCCGATCGCGAAATCGGTGTACTTTACCGCCCCGGCCCGCCCCGAGATCTTCGAGGGGAGATCGATCTTCCCATCGGGGAAGGTGAACGGCCGGTGGTTCGAGGTCGTCATCACGAAGTGATGGAACTTCCGGCCGGCGGCGTGCGCGGCGTCGGCCTCACGGAGCGTCCAGCGGAAGAGATCCTCGTCGCACGCGCCCCACACGTTGGAGAATGTGATGTCGGCCTGCGGGGAGGTGCGGTCGATCACCCGGTACCCGTTGTTGCCGAAAAAGTAGTTCATGTTGTCGAAGTAGCCGAAGCCGCCGTAGATGAACGCGGTGTCGTACCCGCGGCTGCGGAAGACCGAGCCGAGCGTGAACAGGTTCTCGTTGCGCGGCCGCTTGATCAGCGAGCGGCCGGGCGTCGGCGGCAGCGCCAGCGTGAGCGCCTCCATGCCGCGGTCGGTGCGCGTGC
>JAURJO010000487.1 GCA_030832235.1 Verrucomicrobiota bacterium | reverse complement strand
GCCGCCGCCGGGCGCTTCTCCGGCCGATACCTCGCCGCCGTGCGCCTCGACGATCGCTTTCACCATGCTGAGGCCAAGGCCTAGGCCGCGTTGCGAACGACTGGTGTCGCTACGGTAGAGCCGCCGAAAAACCGCCTCCCGTTCCGCGGGCGCAATGCCCGGTCCGTTGTCGGTGACCGTCACCACCGCGCGGCCCGCCTCGCGGCGGACGGCGAGTACGACCCCGCCTCCGGACGGCGTGTACTTCAGCGCGTTATCGAGAAGGTTGTTGACCACCTGACCGAGGCGCACCGCGTCGACGGAGCACTCCACCGGGTGCGGCTGGTCGAGGGCGACCGCGATCCGTTTCTCCTCGGCGACCTCGCGGTACAGGTCGACTGCGCGCGTGGTCAGTGCACGCAGGTCGATGGTCTCGCGGTTCAGTTTAAGCGCGCCGGCTTCGGCGGCGGAAACATCGAGCAAGCGCTCGAGCAGGTGCAGCAGGCGGTCGGTTTCCTCGACGCAGCCGGCGAGCGCGGCACGGGTTTCCGCGGGGTCGCCGCCGTCCGGGATGGCGAGCTCGGCCGTGCCACGGAGGCGCGTCAATGGGGTGCGCAGGTCGTGCGCGAGGTTGTCGAGGGTCTCGCGGAGCACGCGCACGTGCGCGGAGTTGCGGTCGAGGAGTGTGTTGAGCTCGCGGACGAGGGCGGCGAGTTCACCCTTGCCCTCGGGACCGGGGACGCGGGCAGCGAGGTCGCCGGTCGCCAGGATGCGGCGAGTGGTGTCGGCCACGGCGCGCAGCGGCCGTGTGGCGCGCCAAGCGAGGAATACGCCCGCCGCGAACGACAACGCAAGGGCACCGGCGCCGACAGTGGCGAACGCGCGGCGGAGCGGTGCGAACAGCACGGACTGGCTCTCCACCAGGAGACCGACCTGCAGCGTGTTACCGTCGGGCAGCTCGCGGGCCGCGATCGCGTAGTCGCGCAACGCGCTCTGCGGGACGCGCACGGCGTAGGTCGGTCGCGTGAGCGTGAAACCGGGGAATGGGATCCGCTCAACCTGCGTCTCAATCCAATCAGGGGGCACGGAGACGAGCACGAGGTCATTGTTCGGTCGCAGCACGCGCACGAAGAAAGCGCGGGCCGAGGGCGCGGCGGAGTCGCGGTCGAGGCGGGCTCGGAGCAGCGCCGTCCCGCCGCGTTCGTAGAGCGAGGCCAGCTCCGTCGCACGTGCCTGTACCGCCGCCTGTTCACGGCTCTCGAGCGCCTCCGAGAGCGTCCAATACAGGGCGCCGCCAAGGACAGCCGCGCAAAACGCGAAAACCAGCGCGTACTGCAGCGCGAGCCGGAGCGCGAGGGATTGGCGCAGGCGATCAAGCATCGGGCCGGGCGCGAAAGGTGTAGCCGACCCCACGGGTCGTCTCGATGCGCGAATGGTCGGGGTCGATCTTGGCGCGGAGGCGCGACATCACCACGTCGACGACGTTCGTCTGCGGGTCGAAGCTGTAGTCCCACACGTGCTCGAGGATCATCGTCTTGCTAACCGGCCGGCCGGCATGCCGCAGGAGGAAGGCGAGAAGCGAGAACTCCCGCGGCTGCAATTCCACCGGCCGCCCTGCGCAGGTGACCTCGCGCGAGACCAGATCAAGCGTGACGTCGCCGGCCGTGAGTCGCGTGGCCTCGGGGGCCGAAGTCGCGCGGCGGATCAACGCCTGCACGCGCGCCAGCAGCTCGGAAAATGCGAAGGGTTTGGTCAGGTAATCGTCGCCGCCGGCCTGCAATCCGCGCACGCGGTCGTCGACCGATCCCTTGGCGCTCAGGAACAACACGGGTACCGTGCGACGGTCGCCGCGCAGGCGTTTCACGAGGCTGATGCCGTCGAGCGCCGGCAGCATCACGTCGATGATCGCGGCGTCGTAGTCGGTCGATCGTCCCAGCGCGAGGCCGGTGTCCCCGTCGGGCGCGTGGTCTACGGCGTAGCCCGCCTGCTTCAGGCCGCGCACGACGAACGAGGCGATCTTGGCGTCATCTTCGACTACGAGCACGCGCATGGGTCGGGACCGTGGCAGTTGCGGCGGTGGTTGAAAAGGGGCGAGTGACGGACGGCCCGTCGTCGCGGATTCATTCGGATTGGTCGTCCAAGTTGTGTCCGTGCCTCTTGCGTCTTTTGGCGGCCATCCGGGTTGGCCGCGAAAAAGCTCAAGAGACGCAAGGGATGTGGCTCGAAAGCCATGCCCGGTTCCCTCTGCTTTCTCCCGTCGGCCGGTTTGAAACAGGAGGTAACGGAGGAAACGGAGATTAATTCAGACCGGTCCTCCGGCGCGGCTCCGTCGCAATCGAAGCGCCTTTCAGCAGGGCTGGCCGTGGCGTCGCGAAGCGTTTCCGAACCGCTCCGGGAGGGGGCGACCACGGATGGACATGAATGGACACGGATCAGCGTGACTTGGTGTAGCCGCGGCCGCCCGCCGCGGACCATGCGGTTCCCATCGCGGTCGGAGGCAGTTCGGAAGAGTGGCGACTTCACCGAGGAATTCTCACATGGCGCCGATGAATGCGGCGTGGGCGTGACCGAGGGGAACCGATCCGAAGAAACACGGTTTTCGGGTATGGC
>JAURJO010000486.1 GCA_030832235.1 Verrucomicrobiota bacterium | reverse complement strand
TAATCGGCGATCTCGGTCGCGGTGGCGATGGTGGTGCGGGGGCCACCGGCGCCGGTGCGTTGCTCGATGGCGAGCACCGGTGACAACCCATGGATGAAATCGACATCGGGCCGCTTCAGCTGATCAAGGACCGCGCGGGCCGAGGCGCTGAGCGACTCGATGTACTTCCGGTAGCCTTCCGCGTAGAGAGTGTCGAAGGCCAGGGATGACTTCCCCGATCCGCTGGGGCCGGTGACCACGACAAGCTTGCCGCGCGGAAGGCGCAGCTCGAGGTCGCGCAGGTTATGTTCCCGCGCGCCCTTGATGTGGATGTGGCTGAGGGCCTCCATTTTGGAACCGGCACGTTTGCCCATTCCCCAGGTTCGTCAAAGCCGCAGCTGAAATAGGCGGAAGCACCACATTCGCACTTGCTCCACCGAGGGAGGCGGACCTTGTCTAGGGGGCTTCCCGACCGCGCCGGCCGTGTCGTGCCGACCGGCGTCCCGTTCCGCAAAACTCCAACCTCGCAGGCTTCAAACAGACCATGAACGTGAAATCCCATACCCGCTCTCCGCGAGCCCTCAACCGCCTGGCTGTCGCCGCCGCCGCCCTGGCCCTGCTGGCGCCCGGCGCCCGCGCCATGAAGCTCGCGTCCGGTGACGTCGAAGTGAAGTTCGACTCCACGCTGTCGTTCGGCGGCCTGTACCGCCTGAGCGACCCGAATCCTGATTTCTACTCGACCACGGCCTCGTTCGGCGGTGTCGCCGGCCGCCAGAACTCGACCAACACCGACGACGGCAACTTGAACTACGGTAAGGGTTGGGCCTCGCAGCTGCTCAAGGGCAACCACGACCTCGAGGTGCGCTACGGCAACTTCAACGCTCTTGCCCGCGGTTACTGGTACCAGGACTTCAAGGCCGACGAGACCCGCCGCACTCCCCTCTCCCAACAGGCGAAGGACCGCACGGTCCGCGGCGCCCAAATGCTCGACCTCTTCGGGCGGGTGAAGATGGACGTCGCCGGCGGCATGCCGTTCGACCTTCGTATCGGTCGCCAGGTGCTCAGCCTCGGTGAAAGCACGTTCATCCCCAACGGCGTGAACGTCGTCAACGCGGCCGACCTGTCGAAATTGCGCGTACCCGGCTCCGAGCTGAAGGAAGCGCTGCTGCCGGTAAACATGATCAAGGCCTCGCTCGGCGTGACCTCCAACATAACCATCGAGCCGTTCTGGCTGCTCGAGTTCCGCCGCAACGAGCTTGAGCCGGCCGGCACCTATTTCTCGACCAATGATTTCGCCGCCCGCGGCGGCAGCCAAGTCTGGCTCGGCTTCGGCAGCGTGGCCGACATCGGCAGCACGATCGGCGGCATTTCCCGCGACAACGACCGCGACGCCGGTAACTTCAACCAATACGGTGTCTCCACCCGAATCAGCGCCCCGGGCCTGAAGGGCACCGAGTTCGGCCTCTACTTCGCCCGCTACAACAGTCGCTCCCCGGTCATCAGCGCCCGCACGCCCACGACCGCGATCGACACCAACCTCACCGGCCCGCTCACCGCCGCCTTCATCCGCGGTGGCGTTCCGGCCGCTCAGGCCGGCCCGCAGGCCGCCGCGATCTTCCAGATGATCGTGAAGTCCTCGCTGGCTCCCGCGACGCTGACCCCGGTCGAGATCGCCACCCTGCAGAGCCCGACGGTACAGGCCGCCATCGCCGGCGCCCGCCAGATCGCCCTGCTGACTGCCGCGGCCAGCGGACGCTACTTCACCGAGTACAAGGAGGGGCTGAAACTCTTCGGCGCCAGCTTCAACACCTCGCTCGGCAACTCCGGCATCTCTTGGCAGGGCGAGGTCTCCCTGAAGCAAGACGTCCCCCTGCAGGTCGACGACGTCGAGTTGCTCTTCGCCGCCCTCTCCACCCTCGCGCCGCAGTTCGGTTCCAACAACCAAGTCGGCAATTACCTCGGTCAGTTTGGTCGCGAGATCTCCGGCTACCGCCGCCACGACGTCTGGACCGCGCAGAGCACGCTCACAAAGGTCTTCGGACCGACACTTGGCGCCCAGCAGTTCACGCTCCTCGGCGAAGTGGGCGGCGTCTGGGTCAACCTCCCGGCCAAGCAGAGCCTGCGCTACGACGGCCCAGGCACCTTCTCCTCGGGATCCGCCGCCTCGATGGTAGGCGCCGGCTTCCCGACAACTCCGGCGACCTCCGAGGATGCCTTCGCCGACGAGTTCTCGTGGGGCTACCAGGTGCTCGGACGTCTCGATTACAACAACATCTTCCCGAACGTAAACATGCAGCCCACCGTGGCGTTCACGCAGGATCTGCGCGGCAATACCCCGTTGCCGCTCGGCAATTTCATCCACGGTCGCAAGAGCCTGAACCTCTCCGTCGAGTTCATTTACCGCAATGCCTGGGCCCTTGAGTTCCGCTACGTCAACTTCACCGGCGCCGGAAAATACAACCTATTCTCCGATCGCGACTACTTCGCCACGACGGTGAAATACTCTTTCTAAAGCGCTCCTTCCCACCCCATGAAACTGGCCCTCCCTCTCCTCCCGCTGGTGCTTGCCGGCGCGCTGCAAGCCGCCGACGCCTCGCGCCTCGGCGCCGACCTCACCCCGCTCGGGGGAGAGGCCAAGGGTAATGCCGACGGATCCATCCCTGCCTGGAAAGGTGGCATCACCACTCCGCCCGCCGGTTATAAGCCCGGACAGCACCATCCGGACCCGTTTGCCGCCGACCAACCGTTGTTTACGGTGACTGGCGCGAACGCCGCTCAGTACGCGGAGAAGCTGTCCGCCGGCCAGCAGGCCGTCCTGAAGGCGTACCCGACTTACAAGATGGTCGTGTACCCGACGCACCGCAGCGCCTCCAATCCGCAGCGCATTTACGACGCCACGAAGGCCAACGTCGCCACCGCCAAACTCGTCGGCGGGGGCAATGGCATCTCCGGCGCCACCGTGGGCGTGCCGTTCCCCGTGCCGCAGTCGGCGCTGGAGGTGCTCTGGAACTTCCTGACCCGCTACCGCGGCGTCGCCGCCACCCGCAACATCGACCAGGCCGCCGTCGAGCGGGCCGGCGGTTACCAACTCGTGCGCCTCGAGGAGGACTTTCTCTTCAATTACGCGCGCCCCGACATCACTGCCAAGGAGCTCGATGAGACCAACACGCTCATCTACTTCCGTCAGGCCGTGACCCAGCCCGCCCGCCTCGCCGGAACCATCCTTCTCGCCCAGGAGACGATGGATCAGGTCAAGGAACCGCGCCGCGCGTGGGTCTACAACGCCGGCCGCCGCCGCGTCACCCGCGCCCCCAACGTCGCCTACGACAACCCCGGCACCGCCGCCGACGGCCAGCGCACGAGCGACCAGTTCGACATGTTCAACGGCGCGCCCGACCGCTACGAATGGACGCTGGTCGGAAAGCGCGAGATGCTGGTGCCGTACAACGCGTACCGGCTGCATAGCGACAAGCTGAAGGTTTCCGACATCCTCAAGCCGCTGCACATCAACCAGGACCTCGCCCGCTACGAGCTCCACCGGGTCTGGGTGGTCGAGGCCAAGCTCAAGCCAGGCACCTCCCATCTCTACAGCCGCCGCACCTTCCTCGTCGACGAGGACTCCTGGCAGATCCTCGCCGCGGACCAGTATGACGGCCGCGGCCAGCTGTGGCGCGTCTCCGAGGCGCACTGCATCAACTACTACGATGCCCAGACCTTCTGGAGCACCTTGGAGGTGCACGTCGACCTGCAGAACGGCCGATACCTCGCCGTAGGTCTCGATAACGAGAACAAGATGTACGACTTCGGCATCAAGCGGTCACCTTCCGACTACACTCCGGAGTCGCTGCGCCGCGAGGGAGTGCGCTGAATTTTGCCGGCCGCGAGCGGCCGGGGCGCAGGATCGCAGATGCCGCCCTACCTCAGTCTTCGACGGCAATTTCGCGGCGTTATTCTGGCCTTGGTTTGCGCTGGACTGCTGTCAGCGCAATCGACGCGACCGACGATGCTCCTGCTCGACGGGGCCGTGCTGGGATCGTCGATCGTAGCCGTCGGAGAACGAGGCACGGTACTCGTCTCCATGGATCAAGGCGTAACCTGGCGCCGGTCCTCGACTCCCACCCGCGCCACGCTCACCGGGGTGAGCTTTCCGGCCGTGGACCTCCCCCGGCGTGGCTGGGCGGTGGGACACGAGGCCGAGATTCTCGTCTCCGTCGACCGGGGTCTGACGTGGGCCCGGCAATCCCAAGGTACCAACCGCACCGATTCGTTTCTCGATGTCATCGCCCTCGACGAACGACGGGCGATCGCGGTCGGCGCCTACGGACTTTTTTCGAGCACCGACGACGGCGGCGCGACTTGGAGCACGCGGAAAATCCGCGCCGAGGACTCGCATTTGAACCGGATTTCCTCCGGACCCACCGGCAAGCTTTATATCGCCGGCGAAAGCGGCACCCTGCTGCGCTCAAGGGACAGCGGCACGACCTGGCGTGAGATCCGATCCTCTTACCAGGGATCCTTCTACGGCGTTCTACCGCTCGGGGAAAACGCCCTGCTCGCCCACGGTCTGCGCGG
This sequence comes from Verrucomicrobiota bacterium, assembly GCA_030832235.1. Lineage (GTDB taxonomy): Bacteria > Verrucomicrobiota > Verrucomicrobiia > Opitutales > Opitutaceae > ER46. The sequence goes on along the minus strand of JAURJO010000486.1, from coordinate 238 downwards.
CCACGTCCTGCGGTCGGACGATGACGGCGCCACGTGGAAGGAAACTCCGGGCGCGGCGCCCGTGCTCCTCGCCTGCGCGGTGCCGATCGCTAGGAAGGGCGTCCTCCTCGCTGGTCAGGCCCGCCATCTCTATCTGACCGCCGACGGCGGCCTAACCCTCTCGACACCCGGCGGTGCCCCAACCACGGGCGTGGCCGAGTTACTTGATCTCGGCAACGACCGGGTGCTCGCCCTTGGC
>JAURJO010000485.1 GCA_030832235.1 Verrucomicrobiota bacterium | reverse complement strand
GCGGCCCGCCCGGGATGCGCCGCGTCCAGTCAAAATCACCCGGCGCGTAACCGGTCTTCGGATGCGGGGTGGCACCGGACCGCTTGATCGCGTCCCAATTCCACCCGAGATGCCATTTGCCGATGCAAGCAGTCCGGTAACCGGCGGACTTCAGCAGCTCGGGCAGCGTGAGTTCCGCCGCGTCAAAGACCGACGGACCGAAGCTGTTCACGATACTGTGGAACTTCCGCCAATGGAACCGGCCCGTGAGCATCGCGTAACGGCTGGGCGTGCAGACCCCCGAGGAACTGTGCGCGTCCGTGAAGCGCAGCCCCTCGCGCGCCAGCCGGTCCAGATGGGGCGTCCGTATCCTCGACTCCGGGTTCTGGATCGCCAGATCGCCGTAACCCATGTCGTCAGCGTAAAGGATCACGATGTTGGGCCGGTCCGCGGCGGCACGGACGACGTTCAGGAGCGCGAGAAACGCGAAGAGAATCGAAGACGGGAGTTTCATGGGGTCGGCGGAAATCGGGGAGACCGTGAATCAAGGTCGACAACCCGCGGGAGCACAATGGCGCTCAAGCAGGAGGACGGGCCGTGGGAGCCGCAATCCCAGGCGGTCGAAAGGCTGGCTCGGAATCACATCACAGCCGCCTCGGCTAAACTTTAAGACATCCTTCTTCACCGACCGGGGCCGGAAACCCGGGGCGATAGCGCCAGGAGACACTCCAACTCACCTCCTCCGTGCCTCGGTGTCTCCGTGGTTAAAGACCGCCGGAGCCGACTTTGCCCGAGCGAGAAAAACGCCCAGCGAGCGGAGGTGCTGAAGGTGGTCCTTCGCCTCCACGCCCGCAAACCCCACCACTTCCAGGCGACCTTGCGCGAACCGGCCGGTTGTTACCAACCCATCGTCCCAACGACCGCTCTCCGTCACTCGCCGCCCGCCCAACGTCGCGATGAGAAAATCCGCCGTCTCCGTCGTACTCGCGTAGCCCTCCGGCACCTGTGCCGAGTGCGTCACGAGCATCCGCCGCTTCCCTTCGGCCGCCAACCGCGCGTAACGCGTGAAACCCGCCATGAGCTCCGAATCCACCCGGCGTTCGGCGATCGGCCCCGCGTAACCGCAATAGATCGAGTCCGCCATCACGAGTGTCGCGATGCGCTCGACCGCCTCGGGCTGCCGCAGCAATTGCCTCACGCCGCCGAAACCTGCGCTGAACGACGACACCGTAAGTTCCCCGGGCTCCCATCCCGCGCCTCCTGCCTGCGCGCGAACCAGATCTGTCACTGTGCGGAGCAATTCCGCGAATACCCGCTCATCCGCGAAGTGATCCGCGTACACCTTGGACAACCCGGGCAGGGTCAGCGTCACCAGCACGCCCGGCGCTCCAATCCTCGCAAACTGCTGTTCCACCGTGGCGATCGCGCCATGCAGGTGCAGCCACACCGCGGTCGGCGGGCCGCCGCGCGCAAAATCCTCCCGCAGCGAAACCACCGCCTTGCCGGCTGACGCCCGGACGAACCTCACCTCCTCGGCGGCGAAGGACGAACTAGCCGCGCCCAGGAGCAACGCCAGCACCGCGAGGAATGCCACCGGCCCGCGCAATACGGACCACGCCCGATCAGTCGAGGTACAGCAGTTCGTTCGCATTGAGGATCGCCCGGCTGAAGGCCGCGGCACCGTGGCGCGCGATGAAGGCTTCGCCGGCCGCACGCTCCTCGGCTCCGGGTACCCGCTGGAAGGCGATCGAGTACGCCGCGCCGACCGGATCCGAACCGGCGATGCGTTCCGCGAGCGCAGCAGCGAGATCGAACGTGAAGCGATGGTTCAGCAGCGTTAGCGCCTGCAACGGCGTCGTCGTGTTGGCCCGACGCGGCGCCGCGAACGCGATGTCGGGTAGATCAAAATCCGTGAGCACATCAACGACGCTCGCACGGGCGTTCTGATGATACACCGCTCGGCGATGGGTCTCAGGGCCATGCGCATCGAGGGGGAAGTAGGTCGAGACGTTGTTCTGGGTGTACTTGTACAACCGGAACCCAGGTCCACCCATCGGCTCCAGCCGGAGCCGACCGGCCGTGACCAGCATCGTGTCGCGCACTTCCTCGGCGCTTAGGCGCCGCGGGGGGAAGCGCCAGAGCAGGCGCGCATCGCGGTCGGCGCGGCCGCCGTCCTCTCGGAACGCGCCCGATTGCCGGTACGCGCGCGAAAGCACGATCTCCCGATGCAGCGGCTTAAGCCGCCAGCCGTGCGCCATCAGCCGGGTCGCGAGGAAGTCCAGTAACTCCGGGTGCGACGGCCGCCCGCCCTGGAAGCCGAAGTCGCTTGGGGTGTCGACGATCCCGGTGCCGAAGTGATGCTGCCAAATGCGGTTCGCGAGCACCCGCGGTGTGAGCGGGTTTTCCGGCGCGGTGATCCAACGCGCCAGCGCCAGCCGCCGCGCCCCTTCCGGCGCGTCCTCCGCCAACGCAAACGCAGGCGTGACCTGGGAGAGGATTTCCAAGCTCGCGGGCCGCACGACCTCGCCCGGCTTCATCGGCTCGCCGCCTTTGTGCACGAAAGTCCTCTCGGCGGGCTGATCGAACTTCCCCGCCCACATCTGCGGCAGCTTCGGCACCTTGTTCAACGCCGCCTGCACCTGCCCGCGCTCCCGCTCCAGCGCCGCCAACTCCTTCTCCTCCTCCGGCATGATGACTTCGCCCCGTACGCGCTCCAACGCGTGACGCTCACTCCACGGCATGCGGTCAAACGATGTCGCCACGGTGCGCCATTCATTCCCATCGGTCGAAATCTTCACCTCGTACTCGCAAGGCGTGGCGCCCTGCGCCTTGTCCATCAGGCCGCGCCCCTTCGCGTTGCTGAACGTCACGCGGTCGATCATCTCCGGCCGCGCCAGCGTGATCGTCAGCTCGGCGGGGTTGCCGATGAACCATTGCTCGCCGTGCCGCCCGTCGATGCAGAGCTGCGGGCCGTAAGCCTCGGGAAAATCCTCCGCCACCGCGCCACGCGCGCCCTCGGCGCGACCTCCGCTGGCCGCGAGGGCCACGTTGCGACCGTCGGTCGTCCAGACTTCGAACTCGGTGAGCCGCCCGCCCGCGCGCGTCGCGCGCCGGTTGTTCACCCGCGGCGGCGGACGCCCCGGCGCCTCGGTGTTGTCGAGGACCGTGAACCGCACGAATCGCGCCTCCACCGGCGTGAACGTCTCCTCGGTCAGCTCCGGATCGATCTTCGGCCGCGGAAACGTGCGCGTTTTCAACAACTCCTTGGCCCGGACCGCCACGGCGCGCTCGATGCGGTCAACCGCCGCGTTGATTTCGGCGAGACGCTTGTTCAGCGGCTTCGTCGCATCCGCGAATGCGGCGCGCTGTTCGACGGTCGCCACTTCGCGACGTCCGTGGGTCACTCCTTCGAAGGCCGCGCGCAGGCGGTAATAGTCCTCCGTCGGCATCGGATCGAACTTGTGGTGGTGGCAGCGCGCGCAACCCACCGTCAGGCCGAGGAACGCCCCGCCCGTCGTCACGATCATGTCGTCGATCGTGGCCGCACGGATGTTCGCCTTGGCGACCGGATCCTGGTTCCCGACGTCGTCGTAGGGACCCGCGACGAGGAACGCGCTGCCCACCTCGATCTCCGGCCGGTTTTTGCCGATCACGTCACCCGCGAGGTGCTCCGTGATGAAACGATCGAACGGTTTGTCGTCGTTCAGCGAGCGGATCACCCAGTCGCGGAAGGGCCACAGGTCATCGATGATGAAGTTGCGCTCAAACCCGTTGCTCTCACCGAAGCGCACGACGTCGAGCCAGTGCCGGCCCCAACGTTCGCCGTATCGCGGCGACGCGAGCAGGCGGTCGGCCAAAGCGGCCGCGGCGGCGTCCGGGTCCGCCGCGTGGGCGACGGCGAACTCCGCCACCTCAGCCGGGGTCGGCGGCAGGCCCGTCAGATCGTAAGTCATCCGCCGGATGAGCGTGCGTGCATCGGCCGGAGGATTCCGCGCGAGGCCCTTCGCGGCCAGGGCCTCATCCACGAAACCGTCGATCGTGCGGTGCCGGAACTCCCGCGCGACCGGCTGGAGCGACCACCAAGACTTGTCCGCCCGCCTCGCCTCTCCCGAGTTTCCGTCGCGCGGATCCGGCGCGCCCATCCGCACCCACGCTACCAGGTCGGCGATCACGGCGTCCGGCAGCTTCGGCTGCCGCGGCGGCATCGCGAAATCCTCCTCCACGTGACGCACTGCACGGATCAGCGGGCTCTCATCCGGGTTACCCGGCACGACCGCCGGCAGGCCGCTGTCCCCGCCGCGCTGCCAGCCGGCGCGCGTGTCGAGCAGGAGCCCGCCCTTCACCTTTTTCGCGTCCGCGCTGTGGCACTCGTGGCAATGCTTGATCAGCACCGGGCGCACCTTGGCCTCAAAGAAAGCCGCGCCGTCCTCGGCCGCGGATAGCGCGGCGGGGAACAAAGCCCAAAGGGCGCCGCTCCGCAGGAAATTCCCCAACGCCGTCGCGGTTTTCACGCTAGGACCGGCTTGATCACGTGGCCGTGAACGTCGGTGAGCCGGCGGTTCGCGCCGTTGTGGTAATACGTCAGGCGCTCGTGATCGAGACCGAGCAGGTGGAGCACCGTGGCGTAGAAATCGTAGACACTGGTAACATCGACCGCCGCGCGACGCCCGAAATCGTCCGTGGCGCCGTGGCTCACGCCTCCCTTCACGCCGGCGCCCATCATCCAGGTCGTGAAGGCGTCGGGGTTGTGGTCACGCCCGCTGGTACCCTCCTGGTGTGTCGGCATGCGGCCGAACTCGGTGCACCAAAGCACGAGGACGTCCTTGAGCAGACCGCGTTGCTTGAGATCGGTGAGCAGCGCGGCGGTGGGCTGGTCGAAGACCGGCGCGTGGCGCTCGTAGTCGGCCTTCAGCGTCTTGTGCGCGTCCCAGTTGAGCAGACCGTCGACGGCGCTCGCCCGCGATGCGCAGTAAAGACTGACGTAGCGCACGCCTTTCTCAAGGAACCGGCGCGCGAGGAGGCAATTGCGCGCGTAGGCGGCCTTCAGCGGGTTGGCGTCGCCGGTGCCGTAGAGCCGGTGGATGTGGTCCGGTTCGCCGGCGAGATCACTCACCTCGGGCGCCGCCAGCTGCATCCGGGCCGCGAGCGCGTAGGCCTCCATGCGCGCGAGGAGTTCACCGTTGCCGTCATGCTCCGCGGCGTGCGCACGGTTCATGAAAGCCAGATGCTCCCGCACTGCCCGCTCCTCACCCGGGGCGGGCTCGCCAGGACGGACGAGGTTGCGCAGCGGCTGCTGGGCCGACATCGCGACGCCTTGGTGCTGGGCAGGCAGGAATCCGTTTCCCCAATTCGCCTTTCCGTTGGGCGGCTCACCCCGGATGTCCTGGATAGCGATGTAAGTGGGGAGGTTCTCGTTGAGGGAACCGAGCGCATGGCTGACCCAAGAGCCGGCGCTGGGAAAACCCTCGCGCGTGAAGCAGGTGTTCATCGCGACACACCCCGGCCCATGGGTGTTCGTGCGCGAGGACATCCCGTGCAGGAACGCGATATCGTCCACATGCCCTGCCATCCGCGGCAGCAGCGTGGAAATCATTTTGCCGCTCCGTCCGGCGGGCGCGAACGCCCATGGTGAACGCATGAGGTTGCCGTTCTTACCCTGGAACGACACCTCGCCCTCGGCTCCGGGCAGCGGTGTGCCGTCGAACTTCCCCAGCAGCGGCTTGTGGTCCCAGAGATCGATGTGCGACGCGGCGCCCGGACAGAAAATCTGCAGCACCTGGCGGGCCTTGGGCGCGAAATGCGTGCGCGGGACAGGCCCAGCCACCAGATCCCGCGCAAGCAGACGCGCCAGCGCCACGCCGGTGAGTCCGGTCGTCATGTGGCCGAGGAAGTGCCGGCGCGCGAGGTCGGGCGGCGTCATGGGGAGGCGGCGGGGGACAGGCGGAAACTGGCGTGCCGACGGCGGCGCGCAAGCGCCGACGGTGTCGGGAGACAGTCCGTACACCAACGTCACCGACGATCCACCGAAAGTTTCGCACCGCACCCTTGCTCCAGGCGGCAAAGCAGTTCCCACGCGAATTCCCGCCGCCAAGGAACCTACTTCTTGCCACGGACCCGCCGAAGCATCTTGTTCTCCGCGCCTCCGCACGCTGCGACCATGCTGGAATCCCTGATCGACCTCCTGAAGGAGTCTCCCCTCTCGCTGTGGGGACCTTTTCTGATTCTGGTGATTTGCGGGCTGGGATTACCGTTACCCGAGGACATCGTTCTGGTGACGGCGGGCATGCTCGCCCAGGACGACGGACGCTCCTGGATTCCGGTAGCCGTGCTGATGTGGGTGGGAGTGCTCGCGGGAGACTCGATCATGTTTCTCCTCGGCCGGCGCTTCGGCGCAAAACTTCTCGCCTGGCAGGGCACGCATCACCTTTTCCCTCCAGCCAAGCAGGCCAAGGTTAAGGCCTTGTTCGACAAGCACGGCACCACCGTGTTGCTCATCGCGCGCTTCCTGCCTGGCCTGCGCGCACCCATCTTCACCACCGCTGGCGCGATGCACGTGCCCTACCTGCGGTTCGCCTCTCTCGACGGACTCGCCGCCTTGCTCAGCGTGCCGCTTTTCGTGTGGTTCGGCCACTGGCTTTGGGCGAAGTTCGACGAAGATATCCAGAAGTTGAACGCCGCGATGTCGAAGACCCAATGGTTCGGTCTCGTCGTGGTAGCCCTGATCCTGATCGTGTCGGTGCTGATCTGGCGCTGGCGCCAGCGCTACCGGGAGCGGAACGAAGGTTGACCCTTCACGTGGCCGTCCGGGCCGCGACTCGCTGCAGCGCGCGCCCGGCCAGCGCGCCCAGCGCGACCACCGCGAGCAGGGATAATACTCCCCCGGCAACCACCATCCAGCGGTCCATGACGTTGTCGAAACGGAGCTGCTCCAAGGCGGCGCCGACGAACGCCGTGAGAGCAAGGCGCGGTATCACGCCGAGTAAGGTGCCAACGATGTAGTCCGGCAGCGGCACCCGCGCCGCCGCGAGGAGAAAGTTCGTCAGCCCGAAAGGTGCCGCCGGCGGCAGGCGAACCAGCACGACCACCAGCAACGTTTCCCCCGCCCGCCGGGCCAGGAGGGCGCGGTGCACCGCGTCAAGCCGCGGATGTTCGCGAACCAATTCGACGACCCGATCCTTCGCGATACCCCGCCCGATCGCGTAGGCGAGCACCGCACCCGCCGTCACCGCCACGACGGAAATCGTCCAGCCGGTAAGGAATCCGAAGGACCATCCCGCGATGATGGCGCACGAAAAGGTCGGGACGAAGGAAAGGCCGATCAGGATGGCGGCACCCGCCGCGTAGACGAGCCAACCGGTCTCCGGATGCAGACGAAGCCACCCGCCCGACCAAGTCAGGACGGACAGCAGCGCGATGCCTCCGAGAGGCGGTGCGAATGAGAGCAGCACCGCGACCGGACCCGCCGCACCGAGGCGACGGATCCAGCCCGGCTGCATGGCTGATCGCCCGGCTGGCACGGCTCAGCCGACCCGCGGGACCGGCTTTTCGGCGTTGGCTGGAGCCGGAGCCGGCGAGACCGGAGCCACGGCCGGGGTGGGCGTAGGCGCGGGTGTGGGTTCCTCGCGCGTCGCGTTCTTGAATTCCTTGATCGATTTGCCGAGCCCCTTGGCGAGCTCCGGCAACTTGCTGCCGCCAAAGAGCACCAAAAGGATGATGAGGATGATGATCACCTCGGGACCGCCAAGGCCGAGGAAACCAGCGAGTACAGTTGTAAAAGGAGTCATGATGAGGAGAAGACGTTGAAACGGCGGAAGCCGTCCGCCACGGAGTCCATCGGGACCAGATTTCGGTTCCAGGTGGACGGACGACGCGCGCACGGCCCGTCGCTCCGCCCGGTTTGGGTCCGCTTAGATCAACAACTGCACCAAGCCGACCAGCGTGGCCCCACGGCGATCCGCTAACCGCTCCAACGCTAACGACGACACCTGGATGTCGCCATCCACGCGCAGCGCCCGAAAGAAAACCTCATCGTTTGGCTCCTCACCGCAGATGTCAGCGTCACCGCCTTCGCCCGTTTCCGCCGCGCTGAAATCGCAGCAGATCGCCTTCGCCGAAGACTCCGCCGGCGCAGCCTCTGAGCACGTGACCGCGAACTGCGCAAGCACCAACGCCCCGATCGCCGCGCCGATGAGGAGCAGCAAAGGACGAAGGTAACGTGCAAACACCATGACCCGACCTCACGCCTGAGCACGGACGGGGTCAAGCCACGCCCGCGCGTGCCGGAACGTTCAACGCGCGGGCAGCGCCGCGAGCTGGCGGCGGGCAGCGTCGGTCGAAGGGCCCGTGGGTACCGCCTTCACGGCGACCTCAAGCAGCTTGCGCGCCGCTGCGGCGTTACCGGCCTTGGCGAGCTGTTCCGCCGCGATGATCGACGCGTGCGCGGCAGGCAGCCGCAGCCCGGCCGGCCCTATATCCAGCACGGCCTGCAACGCCTGGGCGGCGTCGGCGTTGCCGATCAGTCCGAGTGCCGCCACCGCCGCGGGGGCGGAGTCCGGGTTGTTCGCCAGGGCCAGCTTGCGCAGGTCTGCCACGGCCGCGTTGTCGCGTCTCACGCCGAGCGAATTGATCGCGCCGGCGAGCTGACGGCCGCTCAGTTTGCCGAGGGCACGTCGCAAGGCCGCGCCGGCTCCCGGATCGGCCATCGACTCGAGTCCGCTGCGGGCGTAGTCGCCCAACTTCTCGTCGGCGAGCAGCGCCGAAAGCGTGGCGATGGATTTCGCGCCACCGAAATCGGCGAGCGTCTGGCAGGCGCGGGCCTTGTCCTTCAGCTCCGCGGCGGAGTTGTTGAGAACGGCGAGGGCCTCGGCCTCGCGGTTCGCCGCGGGGGCGCCGACACCAGTGACGGCCGCGATCACGGCGAGCAGACCAACGAATGAAATACGACTCTTCATGGGGTGACCGGGTTCAGGGTTTCAAGCGTGCCACGGCGCACGGCGGGCGCGGCTGCACATGCGGTTCGCCTCGACGTCGTCGCGGAAGGTTTCCGAGACCGGGTCGAAGTTAACCTTACGTCCGAGCCGCCAGCCGATCGCCGCCACGTGGGACACAATGTGGCCGCGTCGGGTAACGTCGGCGTTGGCGGCCGGTTTCGCGCGGGATTTCACGCAATTGAGGAAATCGCGCACATGCTTCGAAGGATCGGTGCCGGCCATCGGCGCCGGGGTGCCGCCCTCGAGGAGTTTCGGGTTGGAGACCGCGACCTTGCCGGAATCCGCGGCCTCGACCCAGCCCTCGTCGCCCTCGAAACGGACCGGACAGGTGCCGGGAGCGACCCAGTTGCCCTCGCCCTTGAAGCCCGCGCGGCGCATCACGAGCTTCACGCCATTGGCGTAACGCGCGTGAATCGTCTGCCCTTCGGCTTCATACTCCACCGGGGTAGTCGCATCGGCACTCGCGCCCCACTGGCAGAGATCGACGGTGTGCGCGCCCCACTCCGGGAGCGCGGCGCCACCGTGGAAATCATAATAACCCCGCCAGCGGCCGTTGACATACTCCTTGTTGTACGGGCGCCACGGCGCGGGCCCGAGCCAGCGGTCCCAGTCGCAGACGTCCAAGCCCGGCTCGGTCTCGGCGGGCAGCCAGTTGTGGCTTTCCTCGAGCTGCAGGATTCCCGCGTGCACGGTGTGGATGCGGCCGAGCTTGCCCCCGCGCGCCAGACCGGCGGCGAACTGGAAGTTGTCGACGTTGCGCCGCTGGGTGCCGGCCTGGAAGACCCGGCCGTAGCGGTTCACCGCATCGGCCAGCTCCTGGCTTTCGCGCACCGTCATGCTGCAAGGCTTCTCGCAATAGATGTCCTTGCCGGCCTTGGCGGCGAGGATCGACAAGACCGCGTGCCAGCGGTCGCCGGTGGCGATCACGACGGCGTCGATGTCCTTGCGGCCGAGCACCTCAAACATGTCGCGCGTCTCCGCGCAGTCCTGGTTGTTGTACTGGCGGTTCACCATGACGCGGATGACCTCGCGGCGCGTCTTCTGCACGTCTGCGATCATCACGAACTGCACATCGGACTGGCTGAGAAAACCCTTGAGCACCTCGCGGCCGCGCGGTCCGAGACCAATGCCGCCGACGACGATGCGGTTGCTCGGTGCGACGGCCCCGTTCAGGCCGAGGGCTGACCCGGGGATGATGGTGGGCACGCCCAGCGCGAGGGCGGAGTTACGGAGGAACCGACGACGACTCAGTTTCATGGGGAATTTGTTCGGGGGGTGCGGAGAACAAAGTGCCAACGCAGGTTGCGCACAACCCGCAATCCCGTGAGCGCGTCGCTCGACATCCGCAGCGCGGCCGCTTCGCTCCCACCGATGCCCGCCACGCCCGCCCGCGAACGCTTCCTCGAGCTGCTGCACCGCACCGTCGCGGACAACACCCTCACGAAGCTCACGCTGGGAAAACCCGTCGGCGCAGCGGACGGACCCCGTAATCTTCACGTGAGACCGGTCGCGCTCAAATCCGGACCTCATCTCAGCTTCGTGTGGCGCCATGCCGACCGCGACATCACGAAGAACCACGCACCGGCCAGCGCCGTGGCCGAACTGGAACGGCTCATCGGAAAGGAATTTCTCGACGCCCACCTGTTCGCCGCAGACGTCAACGCGCAGCTCGAATGCCAGCCCGACGGCACCGCGCGACTTCGTACAATGCGGTCCACGGAAACGACGGCTCCAGTCGGAGCCGGCCACGATCGCGCCAAGCGACATCCCGTTTCCGCCGACGCGCGCTGGCTGCGCGAGCTCGGGATCACCAACGCGCAGGGGCGTCCCCGCGAGGGCATGGCGGACAAGCTCCGGCAGGTGCAGCGCTTCGCGGAACTGCTGACGCCCCTGATAAACGAGGCATTCCCGGAAGCGCGCCCGGAAGGCGACCCACCGTTGCGCCTCGTCGACGCCGGCAGCGGTAAGGGTTACCTCACCTTCGCCCTCGCCGAGGTGCTCGGTGAACACGCGCGGCTCACCGGCATCGAGCTCCGTCCCGCGCTTGTCGAACTCTGCAACCGCGTCGCGCGAGACTGCGGGCTGGACGGCCGGCTCGGCTTTGTGGCCGGTGGCATAAAGGACGTGCCGGCTAACGGCTGCGACGGCCTCATCGCCCTGCACGCTTGCGACACGGCCACGGACGACGCGCTCGCGCTCGGCATCCGGGCGGGCGCGCGGCTGCTGGTCGTCGCCCCCTGCTGCCAGAAGGAACTGCGTCCGCAACTTGCACCGGCCGCCGTGCTCGCGCCGGCGCTGCGGCACGGGATCTTCGCCGAACGTCACGCCGAGTTCGCCACCGACGCGCTGCGCGTGCTCCTTCTGGAATGGGCGGGTTACCGCGCGCGCGCCTTCGAGTTCGTCTCGGGCGAGCACACCGCGAAAAACCTGATGATCGCGGCGGTGAAGACACGCGCGCCGGGAGAGACGGAGCGGGCCCGGGCGGCGCACGAACTGGCGGCGTTCTATGGTGTGAAACACCACGCCCTTGCGAAACACCTCGGGCTGGACCTCGCGGCGAAGCCATGACCTGGGAAGAACTCGACTGGGAAGCGCTGGCGCGGCTCCGGAGGCGCTTCATCGGCGAAGAACCGTTCGAAGGCCCCTACTGGGTGAGCACATCGGAGCTAGCGAGCTACGACTTCACCTACGGCGAGCGCATCGGTTGGAAATGGGATCACGTCCTGCGGGAGCTGCGACTGCGCGGCTGGCGGCCGCCGTCCGGACCGGTGCTCGACTGGGGTTGCGGCAGCGGGGTGGCCTCGCGCCGGCTGCTGCGGGAGTTCGGCGCGGATTGGTGCACCGGTCTCTCCGTCTGGGACCACTCGCCACTCGCCGCGGATTACGCGGCGACGGCGACCGCGCGGGAGTTGGCGGGGCTTCGCGTAGCGCAAGCAACACCTGGCCTGCTCGCCAGCGAGGACCCCGTGGGGCTGCTCGTGATCAGCCACGTGCTGAACGAGCTTCCTGCCGCCGCTTTGGAGTCGCTGCTCGCGCTCGCCGCGAGGGCCAGCGCGGTGATTTGGGTGGAATCCGGATCCTCCGCGGTGTCACGAGCGCTCGGCGCCACCCGGGAAAGACTGCGGGAGCGTTTTCAAGTGATCGCCCCGTGCACGCACGAACACGCCTGCCCCGTGCTCGCACCCGGTCGCGAGCGCGACTGGTGCCATTTCTTCGCCCCGCCGCCGGCGGGAATTTTCGCCGACTCCGGCTGGGTGAAATTCGGCCAACGTGCCGGTATCGACCTCCGCAGCCTGCCCTACTCGTTTTTGGTTTTGGATCGCCGTCCGCCTGGCGAGGACCGCGCCGGACTTTCCCGTGTGATCGGACGAGTCGAGCACCTCAAGCCTCTCGCCCGTTGGCTGAACTGCGACTCCGACGGTCTGGCCGAACTTGAGTTGCCCAAGCGTGCCGACGCGCGGCTCTTCAAGGAATTGGAGCGGACCCGCGAGCCGCTCGTCTATCGGTGGCGGCGGGACGGCACCCGCGTGACTGGAGGCGAGGCGGCGGAAGCAGCGAAGTGACGTCGGCGCGGCCGCTCACGGCCGGAAGTGCTTCGGAAAAAGCGGGATATTCTCGAAGTGGAGCACTTCTGGTGTGCCCTTGCCATCGGCCGCCGGCACCACTTCCACCACATCGAGCCGGAACGTGCGCGGTTTTTCCCGCAGCCGGCGCAGGTACGCCGTGATCGCACGCCGCAGCACAGTTTTCTTCCGTCGATTCACCGCGTAATAGCCCGGGACGAGCGCGCCCCGGGCCCGGGCCTTCACCTCGACGAAGACGAGCGCGTCACCGTCACGCGCCACCAGATCGATTTCCTCCCTTCGGTCATCCGGGCTACGCCAATTGCGGGCGGCGATCCGGAATCCGCGCTCTTTCTGCAGCCACCGCGCCGCCTCCTCCTCGGCGGCCGCTCCCGTGTCGGCATTCCCGCGCGACGTGAGCGCAAAAAGACGACGAAAGAGGGCAAACATAGCAGGGGCGACCGGGGGGCAGTCCGCCGCAGGCCCGCGGCTTTGACAACCCCGCAGGCGCCTCGCAGCGTCGCCCTACTTCCATGGCCTCGCTCTCCCCCACCGGCACCCTGCGGCGCTCCCTGCTGATCAAGGTCATTTCCAAGGCCGTGCCCAGCCGGGAGGACGTAGCCTCCGTGATCGAGCTCACGGCGTCCAAGGTCGTCGAGGCGCTGCAGGCGCAGTCGATGACCCTGTACCTGGTCGAGGGCACGGAGATTGCGTTCAAGCACGTCTACTACTCGCCGTCTTTGTGGGCCGGAGATCCGGCGAAGGAAAAACACTTCCAGGAGACGGCTTCCAAACTGCTGGCAATGCGACTGCCGACCGGCACTGGAAACGTCGGCAAAGTTATTCAGACGGGCGAGCCGCTGTTCTTCAGCCATAGCGATAACCCGCAGCAGATGGCCTCGCTGGCAAAGACCACCGGCTTCGAGGTGAAGTCGATGCTCACGGTGCCGCTCAAGACGACCATCACGCTGGGAGCGATCCAGGTCCTGAACAAGGAGCCCGCCACGGCTGCCAACTGCGAATTTACCGCCAAGGACCTCGAGTTGCTCAAGGAAGTCGCCGAGTACTCCTCCGCGCTCATCCACCGGATGGTGGATCCCAAGTTCACGCCCGCAGCCGACGACACCGCTCGTTTCATCTCCCGCCTCACCGATCTGCCGCTCGTCACCCGCCTGGAAGAAATCGAGGTCGACGAGAAACTGATCGAGGTGACCGGTGACGCGATCATCCGCCGCGAGGGCGTGTTCCCCTGCAAACGTCTCGGTCCGAGCTCGATCGCAGCGCTGATGACCAACCCGCTGGACTACGCCCGGCGGGAGGCTTTCTCGCAGGCGACGGAATCATCGATCGACGAAGTGCGGGTAGTATCGGCCACGCTTTTCGAGGCGCTGCTCAAGAAGCACTTCAAGGAGGCCAAGGCGGGCCCCGCTGCGACCGAAGACGTGGACATCTCCTCGGTCGCCGAGGTCATCAGCACCGCCTACACGGAAGACGGCAAAGGCGACATCTCCGCGGCCGACCTCGAGGGAGAGGACTCCGCGCCGGTCATCCAGCTGGCCAACCGTATCATCGAGGACGCCTACGTGTCCGGCGCGTCCGACATCCACATTGAGCCGATGGAGAAGGACCTGCTGGTGCGCTACCGCATCGACGGCCTTTGCCAGGAGAAACTGCGGCTGCCCAAGCAGGTCACGGGCGCGATGGTCGCGCGCCTGAAGATCATGTGCAACCTGGACATCTCCGAGCGCCGGTTGCCGCAGGACGGACGCATCGTTTTCAAAAAATTCACGAAGAAGAACATCGACATCGACCTGCGCGTGGCGACCGGCCCGATGAACCACGGCGAGAAGGTCGTCATGCGCATCCTCGATAAACAGAAGAGCACGCTCCCGCTGCCCGCACTCGGCTTCTCCGAGGAGAACCTCGCCAAGTACCGCGACTGCATCCGCCAGCCCTACGGGATGATTCTGCATTGCGGCCCCACGGGCTCGGGCAAGTCGATGACTCTCTACTCGGCGCTCTCCGAGGTGAACACGCCCGACGTGAACATCCAGACCGCCGAGGACCCGATCGAGTACACCCTGCCGGGCCTGAACCAGATGCAGATGAACCGGCAGATCGGCCTGACGTTCGCCCGGGCGCTGCGCTGCTACCTGCGCATGGACCCCGACATCATCCTCGTGGGCGAAATCCGCGACGAGGAGACCGCGAACATCGCGGTCGAGGCCGCACTCACCGGTCACCTGCTGGTCTCGACCCTGCACACGAACGACGCGCCTTCGACGGTCGCCCGCATCGGAGAGATGGGCGTCGAGCCGTTCAACATCTCCGCGTCGCTGATCTGCGTCTGCGCGCAGCGTCTGCTCCGCCGCGTGTGCAAGGGCTGCAAAGTCCCCTATGAGCCGCAGGGCCGGGAGAAGGCCCTGCTTGAAAAGGCGATCGGCTGGAGCGGCCAGATCTTCAAGGCCAGCCAGCACGGTTGCCCCGCCTGCGGCGGCATCGGCTACAAGGGCCGCGTTGGCATCCACGAGCTCATGACCAACTCCGAGGAGCTCACGGAGGCCATCAACAAGGAGGTCGAGGTCGCCGAACTGAAGCGCATCGCGATGAAGAACGGCATGAAGACCCTCCACCAGGACTCGATGCTCAAGGTGAAACAGGGCCTCACCACCATCGAGGAAGCCCTCGCGAACGTCCCACCCGACCTGATCACCTGACGGCGGATCAGGCCGTCGCGGGCTGCGTGGTGGTTGTTTGCGTGGCGGACTGGCGGGCCTGGCGGACGGAGTCGGCGAGGGTGGTCGGCTGGGCCTCGGCCTCGCCGCGCTCGGCATTGAACTTCATCGAGACGGTCTTCGAGACGCCGCGCTCCTC